>NZ_JAEMGT010000003.1:0-239628 GCF_017655185.1 Rahnella sp. ChDrAdgB13
GGATACAGAGCTGCAACTACTCGTCGAAGTTAGAACAACGAAAGCCTTGCAAACTGGGATGCGTTCATACAGTACGCCATGTCCTTTCCAGAAGATTTTCGTTTAATCAGCTACCTCTCGCGGCTGGAACACGCCGTCCGTTTTCCGCTGTCGTCGTCTTATCCGGAATCGATGAGCATCGATACGCTGTTTGAACTGGCGGGAAAAGAGCACCGCGCGCCCTTTATGCAAACCGTGCTGGATTACCCGCCGCTGCGCGGAACGCCTGAACTTCTTGAAGCCATCGCGTCCACATACCGGCACATTACGCCGCAGCAGGTCATCAGTTTTGCCGGTGCCGACGAAGCCATTTATGCCAGTTTTCAGATGCTGCTCGAACCAGGCGATCACGCGGTCGTGATCACGCCCAATTATCAGTCGCTGGAAAGCGTGCCGTTGTCGCGCTGTTCCGTCACCGGCGTGGCGCTCGATGAAAACAACGACTGGGCGCTGGACGTGGAAAAAGTGCGGGCTGCGCTGCGTGAAAACACCAAAGTGCTGGCGATAAACTTCCCGCATAACCCGACCGGTGCGCTGATTTCGCGTCAGCAACTCACGGATCTGGTGGAAATGTGCCGCGCACGCGGGATCTGGATTTTCTCCGATGAAGTGTACCGCCTGACGGAGTTTGATCCGGCGGATCGTCTGCCGCAGCTGGCCGATATTTACGAACGTGGGATCTCGCTGAATGTGACGTCAAAAGCCTACGGATTGCCCGGCCTGCGTATCGGCTGGGTGGCGTGTCAGGATGACGCGTGGATGCTGAAACTCGAACGCATGAAGCAGTATCTGTCGATCTGCAATTCCATGCCCGGCGAGTTTCTGACGACGATTGCGCTCAACGCCCGCGCGCCGATCCTTGAGCGTGTCATGGCGCGTTCGCGCACCCAGCTCGCCGCGCTGGCAGAGTTCCTGGCGCGCTATCCGCATCTGTTCCGGCTTTCCATGCCGAAGGCCGGTGTGCTGGCGTTTCCGCGTTATCTGGGGACAGAAGGCGCAGAAGCATTCGCCACCACACTGGTGGAAGAAACCGGGGTGATGGTCATTCCGTCGGTGACTTATGCCTCTGAACTGACGCCGGTTTCGGAAGATTTTCTGCGTATTGGCTTTGGCCGCGAAAATCTGGAACAGGCGCTGGCGGAAATGGGCAAATGGCTGGACAAGCGGTAAACCGCTGAAAAAATGCTTATCCCAGTACCTGTTTTTCGGTCAGAAAATCAATGAACACCCGCACCTTGGGCAACATATGGCGGCTGCTCGGCCAGACTACCGAGAACTTGCCGCCCTCTTTCTGAAAGCTGTCCAGCACCGAAATCAGCTCGCCGGAGGCCAGATAATTGCGCACGATAAACTCCGGCACATACGCCATTCCCAGCCCCTGTACCGCCGCCTGAAGTATCGATTCGAGATTATTGCTGCTCAGCGCCAGCGGCAGATCCACCGGCGTTTCGCTCAGTTCCCACTCCTGCCATTGTCCGTTACCCGGAAACCGGTAACGCAGGCAGGCGTGATGACGCAAATCACCCGGCGTCAGCGGAGCCGGGTGTTGCGCGAAATAACCGGGGCTGCCGACGATGGCAAAGCGGAACGGCCCGAGACGGCGCGACATCATCTGCGAACTGTTCAGCTCGCCGCTGCGGATAGCGATATCAAACCCTTCATCGATAACGTCCACCATGCGGTCGCTGAAATCCAGATCCAGCTCGACGTCAGGATAACGTGCGCGAAATTCCGGCAAATGTGGCAACAGCATGCGGTAACCGATGGCCGGCGCGGTGATGCGCAATTTGCCGCGTGGTACGGCGGAAATCCGCACCAGCTCCTGCTCGGCTTCTTCCAATTGCGTGACGATATTCTGGCAGCGTTCGAAAAAAAGCTGCCCTTCATCGGTCAGGCTGATGCGTCGCGTGCTGCGGTTAAACAGCCGCACGTTGAGCTTTTCCTCAAGGCGTGCCACGCTTTTCCCCACCGCTGACGCCGAAATACCCATGCGTTCTGCCGCCGCCGCAAAACTCTGGCTTTGCGCCGCGCGGACAAACGCCAGCAAACCATTCAGATTTTCCACTTTACCCTTCCCGCCATTCGAGCGTTTTAGTCCTTAATCATCGGACTCACAGCCTGTTTCCGCAAGATTACTGACATTTTATCATCCATGTCACGACTCTTTCCGTTGGGGAAACCAATGAATACCTCTTCCACGCACAACACCGGCAGCCTGCGGGTTCTGTTCACCGTTTGTCTGGCAGCGGTGATCCTGCCGCTCAATTTCGTCAGCGGCGCGGTCGCCACGCCCGCCATCGCCCGTGAACTCGGCGGCAGCGCGCAGGCGCTCAGCTGGATAACCAATTCTTTCATGCTGACGTTTGGCTGTTTTCTGATGGCCGCGGGTGCGCTGGCGGATGAAATCGGCCGCAAAAAAGTGTTTATCAGCGGCGTTTCGCTGTTCGCCCTGCTTTCGTTGTTACAGGCCTTCAGCAGCAGTTTGCTGTGGACTGATTTGCTGCGCGGCGCGCAGGGGATTGCCGCCGCCGGTGCGCTGGCGGGCGGTGCGGCGGCTCTGGCGCAGGAATTCGACGGCGCAGCGCGAACCCGCGCGTTCAGTCTGATGGGCAGCAGTTTTGGCGTCGGGCTGGCGTTCGGTCCGTTTCTGGCCGGATTGCTTATCGCGCATTTCGGCTGGCGTTCGGTCTTTTTCTCCGCCGCTGCCATCGCGCTGATTTCCCTGCTGAGCGGCACGTCGAAAATGCACGAAACGCGAAATCCGCAGGCTGCCGGTATCGACTGGCCGGGCACAGTGTCGTTTACCGCCATGCTGGCTTTGCTGACCTGGGCGCTGATGGAAATTCCGCAGTCCGGCCTGAACAGCCCGCAGGTGCTGGCGATGCTGGCGGGTGCGGCGGTGTTACTGGGTATTTTCGTGGTGGTTGAGCTGCGCGTGAAAAATCCGATGCTGGATTTATCGCTGTTCCGCTACGTGCGTTTTATCGGCGTGCAGGCACTGCCGCTGGCGACCGGTTTCTGTTTTGTGGTGCTGCTGGTGGTGCTGCCGATGCTGTTTATCGGCGTTACCGGGCTGAGCGAAGAGCACGCCGGGCTGATGATGATGGCGCTGTCGGTGCCGATGCTGGTTGTACCGCTGCTGGCGGCGTGGCTGACGCGCTGGATACCGGCGGGCGTGTTGTGTACCGCCGGGCTGGTGATTGCTGCTGCCGGTCTGGGCTGGCTGAGCCGCGCGGTGCTGGCGCAGGATCTGTCCGGCATGATCGCGCCGATGCTGATAATTGGCGTGGGTACGGGTTTACCCTGGGGTTTGATGGACGGGCTTTCGGTCAGCGTTGTACCAAAAGAACGGGCAGGCATGGCGACCGGGATTTTCAGCACCACGCGCGTGGCCGGTGAAGGGATTTCACTGGCGATTGTCGGTGCCATTCTCGCCGCGCTCACTCATAACGCACTGGCGGCACAATTTACCGGCGGAGAAATCAGTCAGGCGGCGCAGCGGCTGGCGACCGGCAATCTGGCGGTCACTCAGCAGCTCATTCCGCAGGCCAGCACGGCGCAGCTTCAGGCGCTTTATGCCGCCTCGCTGCATCCGCTGTTGTTGTGCCTGACGGGTATTACGCTGTTTTCCGCGCTGGTGGTTTTACTGGCACTGCGCGGAAATCATCAGGAAACGGCAGAAAACGCAGCCGTCTGTCAGAAGGATCTGTCGCCGTAACCGGCTTCAAGAACCGGGCGCAGCCGCGCATAAACTTCTTCAATGTCTGCCGGAATATCCACTTCGGCAATAAAGCCCGCACCGCGCGGGCCGTAGCCCCCCGGCGCATTACGCAGACGCGGGATTTCGCCCAGCAGCAGGGAGATAAAGCGCGGCAATGTCCACAAACCGGCCTGTGCGGTTCCGGCAAATCTCACGCTTTCGCCTTCGCGCAGCAGCTGCGGCACCACCACCGGCCAGCTGGTGAAGCGGACATCCGGACGATCGCGCCAGACGTGGCGGAAACTGGCGTCGGTGCGCAACTGCATCAGCGGATCCTGTGTCAGAATAATGTTCGTATTCTGGTCACCAGATCCGTCGAGCACGCGCCGCGCCTGTAAGGCGTTATCGCCGCAGTTGGCCGACGCCGTTTCCAGCAGGATATTTTCCGGGGAAAGCCCGAAATGCTGTAAACCGATGTCGTACAACACTTCGGCCTCACTGCGGCCTTCGGTGGCGATGTTCCGGTAAACCGGATGTTGCTGCACCGCGTCATACAGCAAACGGGTCGAATGCCCGATGCCACCGGCAATCAGCAGGCGTGACACCGCGCCCTGCGCCAGCGCCTGAAACGCCGCTTCTGCGGTCGGTAAAATCGCGTTGCCCAGGAGGATGAGCAGCGGCGAAGTACCTGACGGCCCCTTTCCGGCGGTTTGGTCAAAAGATAAAAAATGCGCCAGACGGTTCATATCAGCAATAACGGGATCAGAAAACATCACAGTCTCCATTCGGGGGGATACAGCATCATAACCCGTTAACAACACACAAAGAATGGTTAATAAACTTCATCTTTTCACTGCCGCTCCGCATCATACAGACCTGTAAAAAACATAATATTGGGATAAAAAACTATCAATTTCACATTTATAGAATTTTTATCCTTATTATCAAAAATGCCGAAAATATCCCCTTAAGGTAAATTTATTAACTTATATTTAACCATAACGGCGTTTTTCATCATGAGGTTAAGGTCAGGGACTCTTTCAGCAGTGACTGAAAAATACAAATCCCGGTCTGCGCGTCGTTTCTTGTCCGGTTTTCTTGCAGTCTTTAGCGTTAAATTACTGACCACCAGAGGATTTCCACATGCAACACCGTTGCATGAATACACACCAGTGTAAGCAGTTATTGGGAGTCATCATGGGCGAAAAAAATTCTTTATTACTGGCTATTCTGGCCGCGGCAACACTGACGTTAGCCGCAGGCGCGCAGGCAGCCGGAACCTTAACAGGGCAAGTGGGCGTTTCACTGACCATCAGCACCGGGTGTACCGTGGGTAACGGCACGTCAACGGGTGGGACCAACCAGTGGGGTACCTTAAACTTTGGTAACTATGCCGATCTGACCAGCGTGATCAACGGCACCGTGTTTGGTGCCAATGGCACCGGCGCGGTCACCATCACCTGTAGCACCGGCCTGACACCTACGCTGTCACTCAATGGCGGCCTTGCGGCGACCGGCGGGTTGCGCACGATGACCTCCAGCGGAACCAGCATTCCTTACCGTCTCTATTCCGATACCGCACGTACCACTGAAATCGCGATCAATACGCCAATCACCCTGACCACCGGGACGACGGCGCAAAATATCCCGATTTATGGCCGCGTGCTGCCTGCTGACCAGACCAGCACCACGCCAGCCGCAGGAACTTATAACGATACCGTTGTTGCCACTCTTTCCTGGTAAAGCTTTATTCCCTCAGGGCCGGTTTAGCCTCTGAAGGATTTTTGATTCAAGGAAGGAAAACCATGGACATCAAGGTACTGCTGCTCTTGCCAGCTATCCTGCTGGTGTCGATGCCGTTCAGCATTCCCTTAAGTCAGGCGGCAACAATCGGCGTCAGCGCCACGTTGTTGCCCGCCTGCGAGGCGGGAACCACGACGTCCGGAAGTACCAGTTTTGGTACGCTGAATTTTGGCAATTATGCTTCGCTGACCAGCGCGATTAATGCCACCAGCGCTCAGCTGGCGGGCTCGATTCGCGTGAAATGCGTGAACGGACTGGCCTACAAAATTGTTATGGATGGCGGCAGCAGCGGCGTGGTGACAGCCCGCAGAATGGTCAACACCACCAACAGCGCGGTATCCCTGCAATATAATCTCTATACCACAGCGGCGCGCACGACAGTCTGGGATAACACCACCGGCGTGAGCAATACCGGCAACGGTGCCGATCAGTGGGCGACGGTCTATGGCCGCGTTCCGGCTCAAAGCACACCGGCCGCCGGTGTTTATCAGGACACGGTGAACGTCACCGTGTCCTGGTAGAGGCTGTTATGCCTGGCCGTCTGCTTGCTCCGCTGATTCTGCTGCCGCTGATGTTTTGCAGCGCAGCGCGGGCCGCAACCGCCACGGCAGCATTTACCGTCACCGCCACCCTCACCAATGGCTGCGCTTTTGGCAGCTCGTTTTCCAGCCCGACCACCAACCTCGGCACCATCAACTTCGGATCCATGTCCTCCATCCCCGCCAACGTCGACACCACCAGCGTTGCCGGTGCCGGATCCGTGGTGGTGACCTGTACGCCGGGAACCTCCGTCAGTATCGCCATGGATTACGGCACTCACGGCGGCAGCGCGACGCGCCGCTTTCTGCAAAACACCACCAGCACAGAGCAACTGGGCTATCAGCTTTTTCAGGATGCCGCCCGCAGTCAGGTCTGGGGCAACGGCGCACTGGTTAAATCCGTGGCCAGTTTTCCTGCGACCACACAAACCTACCCGGTTTATGCACGTTTATACGCTGTGACCACCCTGCCTTCTGCCGGGACTTATACCGATACCGTCACCGTAACGTTAACTTATTGAATCATCAGGATATGGAATATGAATACACTGTTTTTACGCACGTGTTTTTCCCGCATTATTTCAACCACTGCGCTGGCCTGCGCCCTGCTGTTACCGCCCGCCGCGCAGGCTGCCAGTTCCGTGCTTGTCTGGCCGGTCTACCAGATTATTGAAGCCGATCAGAACGGATCGGCCCTGTGGCTGGAGAACCGTGGCGCTGAACCGGTGTCTTTACAGGTGCGCGTGCTGGCCTGGAAGCAGGAGAATTTTAACGAGCGATACGCGGATCAAACCAACGTGGTCGCCAGCCCGCCTTTTGCGACGGTGCCTCCGGGTCAGCGCCAGCTGATCAGACTGATCCGCAACACGCCGGTGCCGGCGAATACTGAACAGGCCTACCGCATCATTATTGATGAGATCCCGTCCCCGTTGAATAACGCCGGCCAGGGGAAAGATAAGGCGGTGGTCGGGCTGCAATTGCAGATGCGTTATCTGCTTCCGCTGTTTATGGATGGCGGCAGTCTGTGGACTAACGATCGCCCGGATATGAAACGCGATCCGTCCACGGCGTCGCGCCCGGTACTGTCGTGGCGCACGGTTTCTGACGGCGGTAAAACCTATTTGCAGGTGCGCAATACCGGCATCGTCCATGCGCGTCTGAGCAACGTATTCTGGTCAGCGAACGGCAATCAGAAGCAGGGTGTAAAAACCATGGTCGGCGGCTTTATGGGCTACGTGTTACCGGGGCAACAGATGCGCTGGCCGTTGCCTGCGGGCGTCACGGCCGGCGAGCAGCTTAATGCGCAGATTGCCGATAATACCAAACCGATTGTCATTTCCCGCGGCCAGTAACAGCAGGAGCCGCAACGGATGCCAATCAGACCTCTTCCCCGTTCGGGTTATCAGCCTAAGCTGTATTTCCGGGGAAGCCTGTGCCTGTTATGCCTGACCACATTTGCCGTGCAGGCGCAGGAATATTCATCGCTGCCGGACGCCCCGCGTGCTGCACCGGTGGTGACGGATGCGATGTTTTATCTGTCTGTCGTGGTGAACGGCCAGACGGATAATCAGGTGGTGCCTGTTACCTATCGCAATAATGCGTACTTTGTCGAAGCCGGAGTGCTGGCGAAAAATCACGTTCACATTAACGGTCAGACGGGGCTGATTAACGTCGGCGAGTTGCCGGACGTGAAAGCCCGTTATGACTCGGGAACACAGCAGCTGATTTTACAGGTGCCGGATGCGTGGCTGCCAAATCAGAACGTCAGCGGCGATCCGCTGATGAACTACACACCATCGGAAAGCAGCAACGGCCTGCTGTTTAACTACGATGCGTATTACACCGATCCGCCCGGCGGCGCACGGTCAGTCGCCACCTGGATGGAACAGCGTTTTTTCAGCAGTCTGGGGATTGTCACCAACACCGGAACTTACCGCTACAACATTGACAGCGTGTCCCCCAACGGCGGCCAGACCTCGCAGGATGGCTATCTGCGTTACGATACTTTCTGGCGTTTTACCGACGAAAAAAATCTGATCAGCTATCAGGTCGGGGATTTCGTCAGCGACTCCCTGACATGGAGTAATTCGGCGCGCATGGGCGGTATCCGCATCAGCCGTAATTTCGCGGTTCGTCCGGATCTGGTGACGTATCCGCTGCTGCAATACAGCGGAACAGCCGCCGTACCGACCACCGTGGATTTGTTCCTCAATGGCTTCAAAGCCAGCAGTAATAACCTGAACTCCGGGCCGTTTACCCTGACCAACGTGCCGTATATCAACGGCGCCGGTGAAGCCACGATCGTGACGACGGATGCTGTCGGGCGACAGGTTTCGACCAGCGTACCGTTTTATGTTTCCAACACCTTGCTGCGCAAAAACCTCAGCGACTTTGATTTCTCGCTCGGCGCGGTTCGTCAGAATTATGGCCTGTCCAACGGTGATTATTCCGATGCGGCCTTCAGCGGTATCTACCGTTACGGCCTGAGCAATTACCTGACGCTTTCGGGCCATACCGAAATCGCGCAGGGATTAACGCTCGGTGGTTTAGGGGGGGATATCGCGGTCGGCACCTGGGGAACGCTGAGTGTCTCAGGCAGCATGAGTAAAGCCGACCGGCCGCCGGTCGATGGTAGTAATATTCCCGATAACCAAAGTACTTACCCGAACGGCGCGAACCCGGGTATTCCCAATGCCAGCGGAGAAATCAGCAATCCGCTGGGCGTGAGCGCGACCGACAAAAAAGACGGCAGCCAGTACACCCTCGGCTATTCGTACTATTCCAATATTTTCAGTCTGTCCGCCCTGCGCTCAAAACGCACGGTGGGTTATCAGGATATTACGTCTTACACCAGCAACACGAGGTTAAGCCGTCAGGCGGATCAGGTGACGTTCAGCACCTCGCCCTTTGGCTCGTCAAACGGCACCATGGGCATCGGATATTACGACGTCGAAGCCTATGACAATTCCCATACCCGGCTGGTGAACTTCTCTTACAGCCGCTCGCTGTGGGGCCAGAGCAGCATGTTTTTATCGCTCAACAAAACGCTGGGCGATAACGGCTACAGCGCACAACTTCAGTTCATTATCCCGATCGGCACCAATATCAATATGAATGCAGGCGTGCAGCGTGACAGTTCAGGAAATTATCAGGAGCAAATTGGCGCCAGCAAAGCGACACCGACCGACGGGGGTCTGGGCTGGAATCTGGCTTACAGTGGCGGCAATAACCCCTATCAGCAGGCCGATGCCACCTGGAAATCCCATTACGCCACGGTTCAGGGCGGCTTTTACGGCAATCAGGGCGATTACACCAACTGGGCGGATCTGAGTGGTTCCGTGGTGTTTATGGCTAACGACTGGTTCCTGTCAGACAAAATTAATGACGCCTTTATCGTGGTGGATACCGGCCATTACGCCGACGTGCCGGTGTTGTTCGAGAACCAGAAAATGGGCAAAACAGACAGCAACGGACATCTCCTGATCCCAACCGTCAGCTCGTATTATCCCGCCAAAGTGGAAATCGATACGCTTCCGCTCCCGGCAGACGTGGTCGCCAATAACGTCAATGACCGGATTGCCGTGAAGCAAGGCAGTGGCGTAATAGTGAAATTTAGCGTGGAAAAAGTCCTTTCCGCCAATATCACCCTCCACGACAAAGCCGGGCAACCGCTGAAACTCGGGACGCTGGTAACGGAACAAAACTCTCAGCAAACCACCGTAACCGGCTATGACGGGCTGGTGTACTTCTCCCATTTGCAGGAACACAACGTGCTGAATATTCAGCAGGAAGATCATTCGGTATGCCGGATCAGTTTCGATCTGGATCCTAAACATCAGAGCATTGAGCAGATTGGCCCGCTGGCATGTCCGGACACGACAGCGGGTACAGGCGCAGGAGATAAATCATGAGAATTTTTTGGCGGCAGATACGCCACGGCGTGTTGCTGGTGATGCTGCTTGCGGCATCGTCGGTGGCCCGGGCCGGTTGTACCACAGCAGCGTCCACCATTACATTGGGAACACAAAATTCTTTTGCCGTCAGTTCCACTCCGCTGATCACCTCTGGCGGCAGCGGATTAAGCTGTACCGGCGGCCTGCTCAACGTGGGCGGCACCAATACCATCACGGCGCTGATAGGCACAACGACACATCCGGCCGGAACACAGCCACGCCTTTACAGCGCAGCCACCGGCCAGTATCTGCCGTACAGTTTGTGTAAAGATGCCAGCTGCAGTGCCGTTTATAATCAGGGCGATACTATCACCTGGAGCAGCAGCACCGCGCTCGGCCTGTTGGGATTATTTTCCGGCCCCAACAGTACATTGCCGCTCTACGTCCGCCCGGTTGCCATTTCCAATCTGGCAGCCGGAACCTATATCGATACGGTTCCGATTAACTGGACCTGGAATATGTGTTCCATCGCCGTGGGTACATTGCTGTGTCTCGCGGATACAGGGAGTGTTTCTGGCAATGTGAATCTGACCCTGAATGTCACCAGTTTTTGCTATATCGACAGTGCTCCCAACGTCGGTTTCGGCAGCGCCGCCCTGCCTTCCGGCCTGACGACGGTCGTGGCGAACACCATCAGCGTGCGCTGCACCCTGAACGCCGCCTATTCCGTGAACCTGACCAGCAGCGTGGCCGGCACCGGCGCATACCGGCAGATGTCATCTACCGCCAATTCAGTTACCAGCTATCTGCAATACCAGATTTTCAAAGGTGACAGCACGGTCTGGACCGCCGCAACCAACAGCAGCGCGACCGGAACCGGTACTTCGCAGTCATTCCCGTATACAGCGTCCGTGAATTTGACGCAAGCCAACCAGCCCGCAGGTTCTTACAGCGATACCGTGACGGTAACAGTGACGTACTAGAAGGGATAAAACAGAACCGGTGCAGCGAATGCGCACCGGTTTGGAAACGATAAAAACTTACAGCGCTTTCAGCGTTTTGATGGTGGCATCCACGTCAATTTCATCTTCCGTAAACACGTACGTGCTGTTCTGGAAGGTGGTGATCAGCAGCTTTTTCATGGTACGCGTCGCGGCTTTTTTCTCTTCTTCCTGCGGGCGGATACGGTTCATCAGCAGGCCGACAGAAAGCACGGCATTCTCTTTGTCGACTTTGGTTTCTGCCGGGACTTCTTCATTGAAGGCCAGGAAGGATTTGATACTGGTGATTTTGATGCGCTCACCGGCAATAAAGATGTATTTGCTTTCCGGTTCCACTTTGACCGCAAAGGCGGAAAGACCTTTGTTATTGGTCGTCGGCTCAAAAGTGACCACCGCATCTTTTTTAATCAGCTCAGGGTTTGCGACTTTAATCACGTGGAAATAACGGTTATCGCCGTTTTCATCTTTGATAAAACCGAAACCTTTATCTTCAAACCAGGTTGTGATTACGCCGTTCATCGCTTACCGCCTAAGTAATTATTCGTTCAATATGTCAGATTTTGCAGGGCGGCAGTGTAAAGCAGAATGAGGATAAAGTCCTGTGCTTTACAGCCCGGCCTGCCGTGTTATACCGCTTTACGGAAAGTCAGGTTAAACCGGTACGCACCTGTGAGCGGATGTTCACCGGCTTTCAGCGGCAAAACGCCGTGATAACGCAGCCGCGACGGGCCGCCCCACACCACGATATCGCCGTGCGTCAGCGTAATGCGCTGCGTTTTGTCGCTGCGATCCAGCCCGCCAAACTGAAACACCGCCGGTAATCCGAGAGAAATCGAGACAATCGGCTGCCCGAAGTCATGCTCGTCTTTATCCTGATGCAGGCTCATTTTGGCGCCCGGCTGATACCGGTTAATCAGGCAGGCATCCGGATTAAAACCGGGAAAACCGGCCTGCTCTGCGGCTTTCACCGCGATATCGCGAAACAGTTCAGGCATCGCGGGCCATTGCTGATGGCTTTCCGGCGATGTGCTCTGATACCGGTAACCGGCTTTATCGGTTACCCAGCCGACATCACCGCAGTTGGTCATCGCCACAGACATCGCATAACCGCCCGGCGTCGCGCGATACTGAAAAGGCACCAGTCCGGCGATCCGGTCGATCTCCGCCAGCAACGCTGTATCGTTTTCCCGCGCTGCGCCACGCAGCACCACCGCGCCGGGGAAAAGATCTTCGCGCCAGTGCGGGTGGAAATCGGGATGATCAAAAAGATCCAAATTCATGTCAGCCTCCGCGTTTGCGTATGCATTAAGTATAACGGATCTCGCCTTTTGAGCATCAGACCATCATTTTCAACGCCACCGTGAAGACAAAAACTCAAGAAATACCGTGGCCGCCTGGCCGATACGCCGGTTAGGCCGCACGCAATAGACGCCGGTTTCCCGCCCTGTCCATTGCGGCAAAACCTGCACCAGACTTCCTGCGGCAATCGCCGCCGCCATCGTGACTGCCGAATGAAAAGCGATGCCATGCGCGTCGGTACAAAGCCGCCGCGCCGCATCCGCGTTATCCACTTTCACCGATCCTTTCGGTGCCAGCGTGCGTTCTTCTGCACCCGAAAACAGCCGCCACAGCAGGCCGTCCTGACTGGCCGAAGAAACAATACATTCATGCTGATTGAGATCTTCCAACGCCTGCGGCACCCCGCGTTTTTCCAGATAAGCCGGTGCGGCTACCAGGATCCGCCGGTTCTCCAGCATCTTGTGAGCAATCAGCGAGGAATCCTTCATACGACCAATACGAAACGCCAGCATGATGCCGTCGGCAACCAGATCAGCGTAGTCATCGGTCAGACGCAAATCCAGCTGCACGCGCGGGTACGCCGCCAGAAACGCACTCAGATACGGCACGATATGCGTGTGACCAAATGCCACCGGCGCGCTGACCACCAGTTCGCCATACGGCAGCTTCTGTTCATCGCGCACGGTTTCGGCGGCGTTCCGCAGCAGCAGCAGCGCCTGATGACTCTCGGAAAAATAGCGTTTCCCGGATTCAGTCAGCGACATCGCCCGCGTGGTCCGGTTCAGCAGCTGGGTGCCCAGCTGCTGTTCCAGCGCTTTGATAAAGCGGCTGACGGACGACGGCGTGATCCCCAGCGCATCAGCGGCGCGGGCAAAGCTATTGTGTTCAACCACAGCAACAAAGGTTTGCACTAAGTGCAGCGACGGCGCGTTCATTATTGCTCTCAGGGAATCAATGAATGTTATTTCCGGCTATTATCAAGAAAATTAAGCATGATTAGAATGTTTCTTTTTCGAGGAACATTCTATGAAAACGCCTTCTCTTTCCGCCTTTCACGCCCTGCATTTGCAGGATAAACCGCTGAAATTACCCAACGTCTGGGACGCAGGTAGCGCACGCCAGACAGAGTTTCTTGGCGCGGCGGCCATTGCCACCACCAGTGCGGGCGTCGCCTGGTCTTTGGGGTATCGCGACGGCAATGCGCTGCCAGTGGATGAGTATGTGGCGCGCGCGGCGTCTATCGCCCGGGTAATTTCAGTTCCGCTGTCTGCGGATGTCGAAGGCGGTTACAGCGACTCCCCGGCGCAGGTTGCCATTCATGTTTCGCGGCTTACCGACGTCGGCGTCACCGGCATTAATATTGAGGACGGCGCGGGCAATCCCGATCTCCTTTACGCCAAAGTCGAGGCCATCCGCAACGCGTGTATCCGGCGCGGCGTGGAGCTGTACATTAATGTGCGTACCGACGTTTACGCCCGCAATCTGGTGTCCGCTGAACACCGCGCCGCCGAAGTCATGGTGCGGGCACAAGCCTGCCATCGCGCAGGCGCTGACGGGCTTTTTGTGCTCGGATTAACCGACCTGAACGAGATGCGCGACATCGCCGCAAGCACCCCGCTGCTGCTCAATGTTGCGGTCTGGCCGGGACTTGCGCCGGTGGAAGAACTGGCGCAAGCGGGCGTGCGCCGTCTCAGCGCCGGTTCCTGGCTGCCGCAAACCTTGTGGGCACAGAACGCAAGGCTGGTCAGCGGTTTTTTACAGGAGGATGCGATGACGCCGATGATGGAAAATGCGGCATCTTATTCTGAAATCAACGTGTTATTTTAACCAGCTGAACGGGCTGAAAAACAAAGACATCAAACCGGAGGGGCAGACAATGAACACCGAAAATCAGGCAATGCTGCATATCTTGTGCGGAAAAATTGCCTCCGGGAAATCGACCCTGGCGCGCGAACTGGCAACGCAGCCGTTCACGGTTGTCGTCAGCGAAGACCGGTGGTTATCCGCGCTGTTTAAAGAGGAAATGCGCACGATCGAGGATTACGTCCGCTGCTCGGCAAAACTGCGCAGCGCCATCGCCCCGCACGTGGTTTCGCTGCTCAGCGCCGGAGTTTCCGTGGTGCTGGATTTTCCGGCCAATACCGTCGCGAACCGCCAGTGGATGATGAGCATCATTCACGAATCGGGCACGGATCATCGCCTGCATTTTCTGAATGTCTCCGCCGACGTCTGTAAATCCCGTTTGCACGTCCGGAATCAGTCCGGCACGCATGATTTTGTGGTGACCGATGAGCAGTTTGAGCTTATCTCCCGACATTTTGCTGAACCTCAGGCGGAAGAAGGTTTCACCATTATTCAATACGATAACGGAAACTCAGCGGAAACGGGAACCGCCCATGAAGGAACACGCTGATTGTAGGGTTGTATCGTTTCAGCTAAGGTTTACCTAAGCCAAACCTACCCTATCAGGAGAGCATCATGAGTCGGGAAATCAACAAAGACACGCAGCTGTGCATGTCTCTTTCCGGTCGTCCGGGAAATTTCGGTACCCGTTTTCATAACTACCTTTATCAGGCGTTAAACCTGAACTTCGTCTACAAGGCGTTCACCACTCAGGATATCGAGGCGGCTGTCAAAGGCGTCCGCGCACTCGGTATCCGCGGCTGCGCGGTTTCCATGCCGTTCAAGGAAGCCTGCATTCCGTTCCTCGATGAACTGGATCCTTCCGCAACCGCCATTCAGTCCGTGAATACCATCGTCAATGACGACGGTTTCCTGCGTGCCTATAACACCGACTACATTGCCGTCGCCAAACTGCTCGACAGCCATAAAGTCCCGCGCGATGCGGTCTTCGCGCTGCGCGGCAGCGGCGGAATGGGCAAAGCTGTGGTCGCCGCCATCCGTGATGCCGGTTTCAAAACCGGTTATATCATTGCCCGCAACGAAGCCAATGGCCGCGCGCTGGCAGAAGAATACGGTTACGAATGGAAAGCCGACGTCGGTGATTTAGCCGTCGATATGGTCGTTAACGTCACACCAATCGGTATGGCCGGTGGCCCGGAAGCCGATTCACTGGCCTTTGCGCCCGACGTCATTGACCGCGCGAGCATCGTTTTCGACGTCGTCGCCCTGCCGGTCGAAACGCCGCTTATCCGCTACGGCCGTGAGCACGGCAAAAAAGTCATCACCGGCGCAGAAGTCGCCGCACTTCAGGCCGTCGAACAGTTCGTGCTGTATACCGGCAAACGCCCGTCCGACGAACTGATCGAAGCCGCGGCAACGCACGCGCGAAGCTAAGGGTTGTAATCACCTGACGTAAAAACAAAAAAGCCCTGACGGCAACGTCAGGGCGGTGGTCATGACTGCACCAATTTTTTGAATCAAACGGCTACCGAACCAGACAGGGTTTCTTCGGATCAAACGTCCAGTCCGGCACCAGGAACTGCATGCCCTGCGCATCATCGCGCGCGCCCAGCCCCATCCCCTTGTAGAGTTCGTGAGCTTTCATCACCTGATCCATATCCAGCTCAACGCCCAGCCCCGGTTGTTCCGGCACGCGCACTTTACCGCCTTTGATCTGTAGCGGTTCTTTAGTCAGACGCTGATTGCCTTCCTGCCAGATCCAGTGCGTATCGATGGCGGTGATTTTGCCCGGCGCGGCGGCGGCAACCTGCGTAAACATCGCCAGCGAGATATCAAAGTGGTTATTGGAGTGAGAACCCCACGTCAGGCCCCATTCATGGCACATCTGCGCCACGCGCACCGAGCCCTGCATGGTCCAGAAATGCGGATCCGCCAGCGGAATATCCACAGATTTCAGCTGGATGGTATGGCCCATCTGACGCCAGTCGGTGGCGATCATATTGGTCGCAGTCGGTAAGCCGGTGGCCTGACGGAATTCCGCCATGATTTCGCGCCCCGAGAAACCCTGCTCCGCGCCGCACGGATCTTCCGCATAGGCCAGCACGCCACGCAGTTGTTTGCCGAGCGCGATGGCTTCATTCAGCGACCACGCGCCGTTCGGATCCAGCGTGATGCGCGCCTGCGGGAAGCGTTGCGCCAATGCGGTCGCGGCTTCGGCTTCTTCACTGCCGGCCAGCACGCCGCCTTTCAGTTTGAAATCATTGAAGCCGTATTTTTCATACGCGGCTTCGGCCAGACGAACCACGGCGGCAGGCGTCAGGGCTTCTTCGTGGCGCAGACGATACCAGTCGCAGCTGTCGCCGGGCTGGCTCTGGTAGCCGAGCGACGTTTTGTTGCGGTCGCCGACGTAGAACAGATAACCGAGCATTTCGACTTCGTCGCGCTGCTGACCGTCGCCGAGCAGAGATGCGACGGTGACGCCCAGATGTTTGCCGAGCAGATCCAGCATCGCCGCTTCAATCGCGGTCACAACGTGGATTGTGGTGCGCAAATCGAAAGTTTGCAGCCCGCGGCCGGAAGCATCACGGTCAGCAAATTTTTCGCGCACGGCGGTCATGACGTTTTTGTATTCGCCCAGCGTTTTGCCGATCACCAGCAACGCGGAATCATCCAGCGTCTGGCGGATTTTCTCGCCGCCCGGGACTTCGCCCACGCCGGTATTCCCGCTGCTGTCTTTGAGGATCAGGATGTTACGGGTGAAAAAAGGCGCGTGCGCCCCGCTGAGGTTAAGCAACATGCTGTCGTGCCCGGCTACCGGGATCACCTGCATGGAAACAATTTTAGGTGTTGAAGAAGAGGTCATAGCTAACTCCTTAGTGAATTCGGATTCCGTAATCAGCGCCCCATCGCCGGGCGCTTGCGATCGAATTTCCAGCCGGGGATCAGATACTGCATTGCAACGGCATCGTTGCGGGCGCCGGTCGGCAGTTTTCTGTGCAGTTCGTGAGCGCGGTAGATCTGATCCATGTCGATCTCAATCCCTAACCCCGGTTTCTCAGGCACTTTGATTTTTCCGTTGACGATTTGCAGCGGCTCTTTGGTCAGGCGCTGATTGCCTTCCTGCCAGATCCAGTGCGTATCGATCGCCGTCGGTTTACCCGGCACAGCCGCGCCAACGTGGGTAAACATCGCCAGAGAAATATCAAAATGGTTGTTAGAATGGCAGCCCCAGGTCAGCCCCCACTCATCGCACAGCTGCGCCACGCGTACCGCGCCGTGCATGGTCCAGAAATGCGGATCCGCCAGCGGAATATCGACGGACTGCAACATCACGGCGTGCTGCATCTCGCGCCAGTTGGTGGCAATCATATTGGTGGCGACCGGCAAACCGGTGGCGCGGCGGAACTCGGCCATCACTTCGCGGCCTGAAAAACCCTGCTCCGCGCCGCACGGATCTTCCGCATAGCTGAGGATCCCGTGCAGGTTTTTACATAATTCAATCGCTTCATCGAGCAGCCACGCGCCGTTCGGATCGACGGTAATCCGCGCATCCGGGAAACGTTTTGCCAGCGCTTTTACCGCGTCGATTTCCTGCTCACCCGGCAACACGCCGCCTTTGAGTTTGAAATCTTTAAAGCCGTAGCGATCCTGCGCGGCTTCCGCCAGCTGCACCACGGCGTCGCTGTTCATCGCTTTCTGGTGACGCAGGTGATACCAGTCGTGAACACCACGCGCCCCTTCCTGATACGGCAAATCTGTTTTCTGACGGTCGCCGATATAGAAGAGATAACCGAGCACCGTCACTTCGTCGCGCTGTTTGCCCGGCCCGAGCAGCTCGCACACCGGCACGCCGAGGAATTTGCCCATCAGATCCAGCAGCGCGGCTTCAAGCGCCGCAACCGCGTTCACGCGCAGTTCAAACGTCCACGCGCCTTTACCAAACGAATCGAAATCCGACGACTGATTACCCACGTGAATCTGATGCACCAGCCGGTTCATCCGCGCTACTTCCTGGCCTTTGACCTGCGCGATGGCTTCCACCAGCGTGTTGTAAATCACTTCGCCGCCCGGCGCTTCGCCCACGCCGGTGTTCCCGGCGCTGTCCGTCAGAATCACGATGTTACGGGTGAAGTAAGCGCCATGTGCGCCGCCGATGTTCATCAGCATGCTGTCATGCCCGGCCACAGGAATAACCTGCATATCAGTAATGACCGGAGAAGATTGCGTACTCATCGTGATGCTCCTTTTTTTACGCTGGCAGAGACGAGAGGTTTCAGCTGGATACGTTCAATTTTGCCGACAATAAAGACATAGCTGATGACGGCGAGCAGTGCGTGGATCCCGACGAAAATCAGTGCGCCGTTAAACGAACCGGTGGTACCGATAATGTAGCCGACCGCAATCGGGGTGATGATGCCGGAAACGTTACCGAACATGTTGAACAGCCCGCCGCTCAGCCCGCTGATTTCTTTCGGTGCGGTATCGGCCATTACCGCCCAGCCCAGCGCGCCCAGCCCTTTGCCGAAGAAGGCGAACGCCATAATCCCGACAACCATCCATTCGGTGTCAACATAGTTACAGACAATCATCGACATCGACAGCAGCATGCCGATGACGATCGGCGCTTTACGTGAAAGCGTCAGGTTGTTGGTTCTGCGCATCAGCCAGTCGGATATAATCCCGCCCAACACGCCGCCGAGGAAGCCGCAAATGGCCGGAACCGACGCCACCATGCCCGCTTTAAGAATGGACATTCCGCGTGCCTGAACCAGATAAACAGGGAACCAGGTGATGAAGAAGTAGGTCAGCGCATTGATGCAATACTGGCCGATATAGATGCCGATCATCATGCGCGATTTCATTAACTGTTTGAGCTGTGAGGCTTTCTCGCCTTTGACTTTCGCCTTTTTAGTGACTTTCTGATCCATATTGATCAGCGCACCACCGGCTTCCATGTAGTCGAGTTCGGCCTGATTGACGCCCGGATGATCTTTCGGATCGTGGATCACTTTCAGCCAGATGAAGCTCAGGATGATCCCCAGCCCGCCCATGAAGAAGAAAACATGTGACCAGCCTACGGCCTGTGTCAGCCAGCCCATAATCGGGGCAAAAATCACGGTAGCGAAATACTGTGCGGAGTTAAAAATCGAAACCGCTGTTCCACGTTCCTGCGCCGGGAACCATGCCGCAACAATCCGGCTGTTGCCCGGGAAAGAAGGCGCTTCAGCCAGCCCGACCAGGAAACGTAATACGAAGAGGGAAACTACGATGCCGAAGCCGCTGAATATATCTACAAACCCTTGCAGCAACGTGAATAATGACCAGATGAAAATACTGTAGAAGTAAACTTTTTTGGAGCCGAATTTATCCAGTAACCAGCCACCGGGTATTTGTCCGATAACATAGGCCCAGGAAAATGCCGAAAATATATAACCCATCCCGACAGAATCGAGACCGATATCTTTCGCCATTGCCGACCCGGCAATAGATAACGTTGCGCGGTCGCCGTAATTAAATGATGTGACGATAAATAACATCACCACGATCCAGTAGCGCGCATTAGTTCTTTTTTTCACGGCACTGGCTGATGAAACGATTGTTTCCATGATGTTCTCCGGAATTGAGAGTGATGCAAATACCCCAAGGTATAAGTCATTCCAGCCAGCCACAGAACTGTAGGGTTCAGAGAGGAAGGAAGAATGCCAGTATAAGAACAACCGGAAACCAACTCATTAGGCAAAGTGACAAGCATGGAAAGCGCTTTGCATTTATCTTGAGGCGAATGCCCAGTACCATGCGAGTCAGTTCACGAAAAGAGAATGGCTTGTGATTGACGTCACGTTTAATTAAATACGGCAATTTCGTCCTGAAAATATCCGATAAAGAAATACTTTCAGGACGTACAGATTAATTAAACCTGATCGTTATCTAATTGAAGTGCCACATACAACAACAGACGATCGTCAAAATTCCCCAGATCCAAACCGGTTAATTCCGAAATACGGTTTAATCGATATTCCAGCGTATTACGGTGAATATAAAGTGCCTTAGACGTTGCCGTTGGTTGCACATTATTATGGAACCACGACGCCAGTGTACGGCGCAGTAATCCGTTGCCGTCGGTGGCCTTCAGACGCGCCAGCGGCCGCACCAGTTCATCGGCCTGCCAGCCGCCGCGTAGGCTGTCGAGCAGCACCGGCAAAATCAGATCCTGATAAAAGTAGCAACGCTGTTCGGGCATACGCTGTTTGCCGACGGTCATGGTGGTTCGCGCGGTGCGATACGATCGGGCAATACTGCCGGGACCGCTGAAGAAGTTGCCGAGGGAAATACGGACGCGCAGACGACCTGTTTCGGTCATGCGCGACAACAGATGATCGATTCGCTGCCGGTGACCGTCCGGATCCCAGCGATCGTAGCTGTTCAGCGCTGGTTTCAGCACCACCATTTCGGTGAGCGAAACAATCGCGATCAGGTTATCGCGCTCCGGCGTGGTCAGTAAGGTTTGCAGCTGTTGCAGCTCCGCCATCGCGGAATCCACGCCGAGCTGACCGCTGTCGACTTCAACCACCGCCGCCACGCGCGGGCGGTTCAGGTCAATGCCCAGACGCTGCGCCCATTCCATTAATGCCGGAGAAAGTTCATCCACGCGGATCAGGTTCAGCACCAGTTCTTCGCGCAAACGGCTGTCCTGTGCGAGCATATGTAACAAACGCGCCTGCTCAAGCATCATTTCGGCGGTCATACAAACCAGCTCGCCGTACTGACGCAGCTGTGACGGATTGCCGGTCAGTCCAATCACGCCGACAATCTGGCCATCTATGCGCAGCGGCAGATTGATACCCGGACGCACTCCGTGCAAATGCCGTGCAACACCTTCATCGATATCGACAATACGCTCCTGCGAAATGGACAACAGCGCACCTTCGTGCAATTCGCCAAGACGCTGATCGTCGCCGCTACCGATTATTCTTCCCCGTCCATCCATGACATTCACATTACTATCAATGATTTGCATTGTTCGGGCAACAATCTGTTGCGCCAGCTTTGCATCGAGATGATACGCTGACATGATCCCCTGCCTTGCCTGTTTTATCGTTGTCAGACCAGCATACCCAGCGGCTTACTCCGACACATTATGCAAATGCCCAAAGAGCGAAAGCACCTATTGAAGTTGCGGGTAAGGTCACATTTTTAAGCAAATGCCCAAGAAAATTCAGGCGCGGATCGGGAGAAAAATGCATAAAAAAAGGCACGCCGTAGCGTGCCTTGTGAGGTCTGCCTGCGGATTATTGCGCCAGCAGGTAGATTGAAGAGTCACCACGCTGAATATCCAGCGCCAGTACAGACGGCTTGGTATCCAGAATTTTACGCAGCTCGCCTAAGTTAGCGACTTTCTGCTGGTTCACGCCCAGGATCACGTCGCCTTTTTTCAGGCCAATGTTCGCGGCTTTTGAACCCGGTTTCACTTCGTCAACTTTCACGCCTTTCTGGTCGCCCGCGGTGCCATTGCTCAGCTCAGCACCTTCAATGCCGGTGAAAATGTTGCCGGATTCAACTTTAGGCGTTTGCGTACTTTGCTCAATCGTTACGTCAACATTCATCGGTTTCCCTTCGCGCAGCAGACCCAGCGTCACTTTGGTGCCGATTGGCATGGTGCCGATATCCGCACGGAACGACGCGAAGCTGCTGATTGGCTTGCCGTTCATGCTCAGGATAACGTCGCCCGCTTTGATGCCCGCTTTTTCTGCGGCAGATTTCGGCATGACCTGACTGATGAACGCGCCACGCTGTGCGTCCACTTTCATCGCTTTCGCCAGCTCGGAGTTCAGCTCGGTGCCCATGATGCCCAGTTCACCACGTTTCACCTGGCCGAATTCGATCATCTGTTTGGACAGGTTTTTCACCATGTTACTTGGGATCGCAAAACCGATACCGATATTGCCGCCGTCCGGTGCCAGGATCGCCGTGTTCAGACCAATCAGTTCACCGTTCAGGTTCACCAGCGCGCCGCCGGAGTTACCGCGGTTGATCGCCGCATCCGTCTGGATGAAGTTTTCATAGTTTTCGATGTTCAGGCCAGAACGTCCGAGCGCAGACACGATACCGGATGTCACGGTTTCGCCCAGACCATACGGGTTACCGATCGCCACGGTGTAGTCACCCACGCGCAGCTGCTCGGAATCGGCGATTTTAATCGCGGTCAGGTTTTTGGCGTTTTGCAGCTGAATAACCGCGATGTCAGAACGTGGATCTTTACCGATCACTTTCGCATCGAACTTACGGCCATCGTTCAGCTGTACGCTGATTTTTGTCGCGTTATCAACAACGTGGTTGTTGGTCACAACATAACCTTTATCCGCATCAATAATCACACCGGAACCCAGCGCACGGAAATCTTCTTTCTGTTCAGGAGCGGGTTGTCCGTCCTGACCGCCGCCCTGGCAAACCGGGGAGCCCTGGAACGGCGAACCGTCCTGGCACAGCGGAGAGTTCTGACCAAAGAATTGCTGGAACTGCTGGCCCATGCGTGGTGTTTTCACCGGCGCGCTGCCTTCAACGTTCACACTCACTACGGACGGCATGACTTTTTCAAGCATCGGTGCCAGGCTTGGCAGCTGTGTGGTGCTCGAAGATGCGGTTTCGGCAGCCAGAGCAGACGAAACCGGGGCCATTGCCATACCAACACTTAACGCTAAAGCGCTGAGGAATAAAGTCGATTTTTTCATTTTTCAGGATCTCTTAAAATTATTGTGGCAACCAAAATAGTCGCGTTGCTTGGTAGTCGTGATACTGAGATGGTATTAATAGCGTGAAGTTCATCAGGGTCATACTGACAATGGTAAAAAAGTATTGTCATTATTTACAAATGGCGCTTTTTCGGACAGTTTCGTAAAGAAAATAAAAGACGTTAAAATCTGTCTTTTTAAAACAAATTACTCCGCCGCCATCAGACGTCGATATTCGTCGTACGCATAAAGGTCTGTCATGCCGCTGATATAATCCTGAATCATTCTCGCCCGGTAATAGAACTCCTGCGCGGAAAATTCCGAAACGCCTGCGCCTTCGAGCGCCACGACGGCATTGTTATACGCCAGACGGTGTTTGGCAGAAATCTTATGCAACAGACGGGTTTCTATAGGATATTTCCTGTGCGTATCCTCCTCAACCAGCTGGCTAAAATCAGACAATGGCATATCCAGCAACGGGCTGTAAATATCCAGTAATCCGCTGATCACCCGATAGCCTTGTAATTCCAGCTCCTCGACTTCAGGATGGTTGAATACCTGTTTGAATGCGACGGATTTATAAATTTCTAACAAACGGTTCGCCTGGCTGTCGTCTTCGAGCAGCGCGTGATTAAAGGTTCCCTGATAAACATCTTCTATATTATCAATGAATCTGCGCGCTGCATGAGGCACCAGCTGTTTAACCGTCTGAACGCGAAGTTCCATAAAGAAATAATCCACCGGATTACGGAATGTTTTCGCTTTATCCATTTTTTCATACGCGGTGCGAACCACTTTATCAAAGATGTCATTCTTCTCAATGTCGCCCCATTCACGCATCAGATATTTATAGAGTTCTTCGACGCTGAAAATATTTTTCTCAACCGCATCTTCCAGATCGGCGATGCAGTAAGAAATATCGTCCGCCGCTTCCATAATGTAGGTCAGCGGGAAACGGTTGAACTCCCCCAATCCAAGCTCGCTACGCAGCTCTTTGATGAACGTTTCTTCGGCCAGATAAAAACCAGGCTTTTTCATCAGATAATCGTGCGAAGGCAGGCGGTTCATTGAGTACGCCGGACGGGTATATTTCAGGATGCAGGCGGTCTGGCTGTAGGTCAGATTGAGTTTGAGCAACGTAAATACCAGGCGAATGGCCTGCGCGTTGCCTTCAAAATTACTGAGGTCATAACGAATTTTACTGCGCAACTGATTCAGCTCCGCCTCGTCCGGCGTCAGCCGCAAACAGGCCACCAGACAGGAATCGGTTTCCGGCGGCGTTTCGCCACAGCTTTCGATATCCATGCGCTTTTTGAACCAGTTATTAATTGCCGACTCGCCGAAATGCCCGAAAGGCGGATTGCCGATGTCGTGCATCAGGCAGGCCATTTCAACTACGCTTTCGAACGGATCGGTCACGTCGTCCAGCCCGTAAACCTCGAGCTTGCCCTGACGGCGCAGGCGGTGCAGGATTTCTTTCGCAATGTGGCGGCCCACCTGCTGAACTTCGAGGGAATGCGTCAGGCGGCTGCGGACGGCGGCATTTTTCTCCAGCGGGAAGACTTGTGTTTTTTGTTGCAGACGGCGGATGGCGGCAGAATTGATAATACGTCCCCGGTCGCTCTCAAACTGCCGGACGACATCATATGCATCCCGCGCCTCAATCGGGGCGCTAAACGGGCGCTGAAAATTGAATTTCGCTTTAAAATCGATCCCGGACATGATTTCCCACCTTTTCAGCCACTCACGCGCCCGGCCAGCCCGCGTTTTGCGTAACAAAACCCACGGCCCAAACGCATTATCTCTTCCCTTTAGCCATGATAGACTATCGCACATTGTTTTCGTTATTAAACCGTCAATTCCGCACCTGTTGCGGTTCATTTCACCCCAATCTGCGAGTATTTATATGAAAGTAGGCATTATTGGCGCAATGGAGCAGGAAGTGACCCTGCTGCGCGACAAAATCATCAACCGTCAGACTATCGAGCGTGCTGGCTGCGAAATCTATACCGGTCAGCTGAACGGTGTGGACGTCGCGCTGCTGAAATCAGGCATCGGTAAAGTGTCTGCGGCGATGGGTACGACGCTGCTGCTGGAACATTGCCGCCCGGATGTGGTGATCAATACCGGTTCTGCCGGTGGTCTGGCGAAAACGCTGAAAGTCGGCGATATCGTGGTTTCCGATGAAGTTCGCTACCACGACGCGGATGTGACCGCATTTGGTTATGAGCCGGGTCAGATGGCGGGTTGCCCGGCAGCTT
Source organism: Rahnella sp. ChDrAdgB13 (assembly GCF_017655185.1). Taxonomy (NCBI): domain Bacteria; kingdom Pseudomonadati; phylum Pseudomonadota; class Gammaproteobacteria; order Enterobacterales; family Yersiniaceae; genus Rahnella; species Rahnella sp. ChDrAdgB13. The sequence continues at coordinate 25,128 of NZ_JAEMGT010000003.1, forward strand.
TCGTGGCAGCACCTTTCCTGATCGAACTGGCTGAAACCTGTATCCGCGAACTGGACCTGAACGCCGTGCGCGGTCTGGTGTGCAGCGGTGATGCATTCATCAACGGTGCCGCGCCTCTGGCCCGCATTCGTTCCACCTTCCCGAACGTTGCTGCCGTGGAAATGGAAGCTGCCGCAGTTGGCCATGTTTGCCATCTTTTCGACACGCCTTTCGTGGTTGTGCGTGCCATTTCTGACGTCGCAGACACCGAATCTCACCTGAGCTTTGAAGAGTTCCTGGTGGTTGCTGCACAGCAATCCACGCTGATGGTTGATGCCATGCTGAAAGCACTGGCTGCTTCCGAAGAGTGATGATGCGCCGGTTCTGTCTTTTGCTGATTTGCCTGTCGCTGCCCCTGATGGCGACAGCGGCACCGGCGCAGCGGGTGATCAGCCTCGCGCCTAATCTGACAGAACTGGCGTTTGCTGCGGGCATGGGCAATCAGCTGGTCGGAGTTAGTGCTTACTCCGACTTCCCGCCGCAGGCCAGCAAGCTTGAGCAGGTTGCGAACTGGCAGGGAATCAATGTCGAGCGCATTGTGACGCTAAAACCGGATCTGGTGCTCGCCTGGCGCGGCGGTAATCCGCAGCGTCCGCTTGATCAGCTCACGTCTCTGGGCATCAGGGTCATTTATCTCGATCCGCATAATGCGCAAGATGTGGCAAAGGCGCTGGAACAACTGGCAGCCTACAGCCCGGAGCCTGTAAAAGCTCAGCAGGCAGCCCGTGATTTTCGTCAGCAATGGCAGGCGCTGAAGCAAAAATATCACCGCGAAAAGCCGGTGCCGGCATTTATCCAGTTCGGCACTCAGCCGCTGTTTACCGCCTCATCCGCAACAATGCAAAGTGAAGTGCTGGAAGTGTGTGGCGCAAAAAACGTTTTCGCCGACAGCCGTGTTCCGTGGCCTCAGGTCAGCCGGGAGCAGGTTTTAAGCCGTCAGCCGCAGGTTATTGTTATATCGGGAGGAAAATCGCAAAAAGCGATCATTGAAGGTTACTGGCATTCCCTGCTCAATGCGCAGGTTATCGCACTCGAACCGGACTGGTTCAGCCGCGCGGGGCCACGTATTTTGCTGGCCGCTCAACAGCTCTGCCCTCAGCTTGCTGCCTTGCCTTAAAGGTGAATACTTACTAACAAAACGTCTTTCTGCCAAAATCTGTGCGTTGTCGCACTTTTCCGAATTGTTCTTTTATTAACCAAAATCAAGAATACAGCCCTGTCATCTGGTAACATGCCTGTCGTAGAATTATCCGGTTCGTGCACTTTCCCCGCTTGAACATTATCTCTTTGTTGTACAAACGAAATAATAAAAGTCACGCCAGAACGTTAAAAATAACGTCACTAAAAGGCATGACTGGCATCCAAATCATAAGAATTTTGGATTAAAGGCCACGAAAACATTACCGATAACCTTCTCAGCCCCGGCTGATTTTTATTGTGATTACACCAGCAGGAAAAAATATTAATGAAAGTACTCCTACTCAGCGTGCTGCTGGCTTTGAGCCCGCTGGTCGCGGTCGCGGGCATGACAAGTGGCGAGATCCACATCAGCCTGACCATTTTACCGACCTGCAAAGTGGATGTGGCGCACTCCGGCACGTCAGTTACCTGCGCCAGCCGCACGATGATGCAGCCTCACATCAGTGAAATGATGCTCGCTTCCGTTCCGGGCATCAGCACAGATTCCAAACTGGTCACGGTGGAATGGTAAGTGGCATGTGAATGCTTACTTACCTCAGCGTCCGCCATCAGCCATTAAAAAAGCCCGTCTGCATCAGCAAACGGGCTTTTTCTTTTAAGGACGAAGGGGAATATCAGATGCTGAAGGAGGAACCGCAACCACATGTTGTCTTCGCGTTCGGGTTCGTCACCACGAAACGTGAGCCTTCCAGACCTTCGGTATAATCCACGGAGCCACCCACCAGATATTGCAGGCTCATCGGATCGACCACCAGCGCTACGCCTGATTTCTCAATGGTCATGTCGCCGTCGTTGATTTTGTCATCAAAGGTAAAACCGTACTGGAAACCGCTGCAACCACCACCGGTGATATAAACACGCAGTTTCAGGTTCGGGTTTTCTTCATCAGAAATCAGGTTCTTCACCTTCTTCGCTGCGTTTTCAGTAAACTGTAACGGCAACGCAGCAGTTTCATTCAACAATGCTTCGCTCATAATCTCTCGCTCCCAATCCGCATTTGTTCAGGCCGCCGGATTGACTGTCTGAATAATGTACTCATTATCTTATACCTGAGTTAATGCTTCAAGTATGGGGTGTTTTGGTCGCGCTGTCCTGACTAATGGTGCCTTTAGTCTCAGATTCTGCTTCCGCTTTTTCGGCATTTTCACTTTCCTGCCGTTGCAAGGTGCGGGTCAGAATGGCCGAATACAAGGGTTTACCCCCCAAAAACTGTGCCAGCAGCGTTGCGCCGAGACAGGTAATAATCATCGGCAAAATGAGCTGATAGTTATCGGTCATTTCCAGCACCAGCACAATTCCGGTGAGCGGAGCACGTACACTGCCTGCAAATAACGCGCCCATTCCGGCAATTGCAAAGGTCGCGGGCTCAATGCCGTATTGCGGGAAAAAGTACATCGCCGCGGTGCCGAATGCGGTGCCCAGCAAAGTGCCGAGCGCTAACATCGGCGCGAAAATCCCGCCCGGCGCACCGGAGGCGAAGCACAGTAACGTGGTCGCAACGCGGACAACAAAGATAAACAGAAGCATCAGCAGGCTGTATTTGCCGGCCGCCGCCAGCGGGATCAGCGCAAAGCCGCCGCCTGCCGCTTCCGGCTGAACCAGCCCGAGCAACCCGCAAAAGCCGCCCAGAATACCGCCGATAATCAGGATTTTCTTCAGATTGCCGCCGTGAATGCGCGCAAACATATCCTGTGTACGGAAAATCAGCGCGTTAAAGCTGACGCCCACCACGCCAAAAACCATGCCTAACACCAGATACAGCCACAGCGTGTTGAGCGGTGCGTTCGCCAGTTTCCCGACTTCAATTACCGCGCCGTCGCCGTTGAAAACACGAAAGACGATGCTCGACATAATCACGCCGATAAACACCGCTTTGATGGAAATCAGGCTGTACCGGAATTGCAGACGCATCTCTTCGAGAATGAACAGGATCCCCGCCAGCGGTGCGTTAAAAGCGGCCGAAAGCCCGGCCGCCGCGCCGGTTGCCAGCAAAGAATGACGCGCTTCAGCGCTGCGCAGCCGGAAAATATCCACCATCATTTTCCCGACGTTTGCGCCCATCTGCACGGTCGGCCCTTCCCTGCCCAATACCATGCCTGCGCCGAGTGTGCCCATCCCGCCAAAAAACTTCACCGGGATAACGCGCCACCAGCGAACCGGCCGTAATTCTTCCAGCGCACCTTCAATTTCAGGAATGCCGGAACCGCCCGCTTCAGGCGCGAATTTGCGCACCAGGTAATAACCAAACATCGCCAGCACGGCGGAAACCACAAAGGTCAGCGGCCACAGCAGGATCCAGTAATCGCTGAAAAATCCCAAGCCGGTGAGGCGCAGGTGCATCACCCAGTTAACCGCTTTTTCGAACGCCACGCCGAGCAACCCGGCGACGGTACCGGCCACCGCGGCGACTATCAAAATCGTGACCGGCGTTTTATCGCGGCGCAGAAAAAGGCGCAGCACTTCACTGCGCTTACGCGGACCGCGCAGGCGCGGATTATCTAAATGTTCAGAGCCTGATTCATTCATTTGGTGAAAGGTTATTTGGAAAGAGTTGGGAAAGATTGATGGATTTAATCATACAAAATGCCGGCCTGACAGGATCTGCAACAATATGCCGCACGGTTTACGGTTTGATAACGCCGCTCACTTCACTAGAATGGGCGCATCAACATTCTTATTACATACAGAACCCAGCAATTCAGGAGCCGAATAATGAGTAAGTCAGAAAGTCTGTTCACGCAGGCGCAAGCGCTAATCCCGGGCGGTGTTAACTCGCCGGTACGTGCCTTCTCCGGCGTCGGCGGCGTCCCCTTATTCATTGCGCGCGCAGACGGCGCGTTCCTGTTTGATGCCGATGGCAAAGCCTATATCGACTATGTCGGCTCGTGGGGCCCGATGGTGCTCGGCCACAACAACGCGGAAATCCGCAACGCGGTTATTGAAGCAGCGCAACGCGGCCTGAGTTTTGGCGCACCGACCGAAATGGAAGTCAAAATGGCCGAGCTGGTCACCGGACTGGTGCCAAGCATGGACATGGTTCGCATGGTGAACTCCGGAACGGAAGCGACCATGAGCGCCATCCGTCTGGCGCGCGGCTTCACGCATCGCGATAAAATCGTCAAATTCGAAGGCTGCTATCACGGCCACGCCGACTGCCTGCTGGTGAAAGCCGGTTCCGGCGCGCTGACTCTCGGCCAGCCAAACTCTCCGGGTGTTCCGGCTGATTTCGCCAAACACACGCTGACCTGTACGTATAACGATCTGGATTCAGTGCGCGCCGCGTTCGAACAATATCCTGACGACATCGCCTGTATCATCGTTGAGCCGGTCGCGGGCAACATGAACTGCGTGCCGCCACTGCCGGAATTCCTTCCGGGCCTGCGTGCAATTTGTGATGAGTTCGGCGCACTGCTGATTATCGACGAAGTGATGACGGGTTTCCGCGTCGCGCTGGGCGGTGCTCAGGATTATTACGACGTAACGCCTGACCTGACCTGTCTGGGCAAAATCATCGGCGGCGGTATGCCGGTGGGCGCATTTGGCGGACGCCGCGATGTGATGGAAGCGCTGGCACCGACCGGGCCGGTGTACCAGGCGGGTACGCTTTCCGGCAACCCGATTGCGATGGCAGCCGGTATCGCCTGTCTGACACAAGTGGCACAACCGGGCGTGCATCAGACCCTGACCGAACGCACCACGCAGCTGGCTGAAGGTTTACGTGAAGCCGCAGCAGAAGAGAACATTCCGTTCGTGGTGAACCACGTCGGCGGCATGTTTGGCCTGTTCTTTACCGATGCCAAAACCGTCACCAGCTATCAGGACGTGATGAAATGCAACGTTGAGCGTTTCAAGAAATTCTTCCACATGATGCTGGAAGAAGGCATTTATCTGGCACCTTCCGCGTTCGAAGCGGGCTTCATGTCTCTGGCCCACACGCAGGAAGACATTCAGCGCACCATCGACGCCGCGCACCGCTGTTTCGCTAAGCTCTAAGCCGCTCTATCCGGCAGAAAGCAAAAAGGGGCCATCTGGCCCCTTTTCTATTGGCAAACACGTTAACTCGCCTGCTTTCTCAGCAGATAGATAAAGTACGGCGCGCCGATGAAGGTCGCGAGCAAACCGGCGGGGATCTGGTTTGGGAAGATCACCATACGGCCACACCAGTCCGCGAAGACCATCAGCAAACCGCCGAGAATACTCGCCACCATCCACTGCGGAACGGCGCGGCGGAATCCCATCATGCGCGCCATATGCGGTGCCATCAGCCCGACAAAACTCAGCGGCCCGACGGTCAGCGTTGCGGCCGCCGTCATCACGGCGGCCAGCAGCAGGATCGCCACACGCGTTGGCGTCAGCGCCAGCCCGACGGATTTCGCGGTCACGCTGCCGAGCGGCAAGATGTTTATCCAGCGGCGGCAGAACGGCACGATGGCCATCAGCACGGCGGCCAGCGCCAGCGTTCGCCACGCCATCGGCGCAGTCACTGAATAGGTCGAACCTGAAAGCCAGGTCAGCAAACCGCCCATACGCGGATCGCCGCTGGCCAGCAGCAGTGTCATCAGCGTGGTGAAAGCGGTACTCAACGCAATGCCGGTCAGCAACATCCGTTCCGCCGAGAAACTGCGCAGGCCGGAGGCGACCATAATCACCAGCAACGTTAACGCCGCACCGGCACTGCCCGCAGGCAGCAGCCACACAAACGCATCGCCGGGAACGATAAACATCATTACCACGACGCCGGTCGCCGCACCGGAGCTGATCCCCAGCACTTCCGGGCTCGCCATCGCGTTACCGGTCAGTTTCTGAATCAGCACGCCGGAAGATGCCAGCATAATCCCTGCCGCCAGCGCCGCCAGTACGCGCGGTAAACGCCACGGCAGCAACGCCTGCAAATCTGCGCCCGTCGCCCAGCTCCAGCCTGTCGCATTACGCCCGACCATAAGCGCTATCACCAGCCCGGCGAGAAGCACCAGTAAAGCCAGCGCAACCCAACGCACCAGATGGTGACGTTCATTGGGCACATTGTCGCCCTGATTCATCGGCGGCGGCGTCATGCTGTTTCGCAGACGCGGCAGCAGCCACAGCAGCAACGGCGCACCGACTAACGCGGTCGCGGCACCGGTCGGGATTTCCATCCAGATTTGCGTCACGTACTGCATCACCTGATCGGTGAACCACAGCAGCAATGCGCCAATCAGCGGAGCCATCACCAGACGCGCAGTCAGGCGACGTGCGCCGAGCATTTTTGCCAGAAGCGGCGCAAAGAGGCCGATAAAACCGATTATCCCGACGGCGTTGACCAGCTGCGCACTCATCAGGATCGCCAGCGCCAGCACTGCCAGACGCGCCGCCGACAAGCCTAAACCCAGGTTTTTCGCGACGCCGTCATCCAGCCCGAGCAGCGTCATCGGGCGCTGCAACAGGAACGCCAGCAGCCAGACGATAATCACGCGCGGCAGTAAAAACGTCGCGACATCCCAGTCCTGCTGCGTCAGCGAACCGCTGCTCCACATATACAGGCTTTGCAGGCTCTGATAGTTGAAGATCCCGAGCAGGCCATTCACCGCCCCGCAATACAAACCGAGCACCAGCCCCGCGAGGATCAGCGTCACCGGCGACATGCGTTTGCCCCAGGCGATCCCGAACACCAGTCCGCCGATCACCACCGCACCAGTCATCGCGGCAAACTGCTGCGTGAGCATGCCGCCCGGCAACGCCCAGAGAGTGGCGATCGTCAGGCCGAGCTGCGCGCCCGCTGAAACGCCCAGCGTCGCGGGTTCGGCCAGCGGATTACGTAATACCTGCTGGAACAGTAAACCGACCAGCCCCAGACCGGCACCGGCGAGCAGCGCGACGGCGATGCGCGGCAGTGAGCTGTAATGGAAAAGCATCTGCTGAACATCATCGATGTCCGGCTGCCAGAGCGCGCCGCGCCATAAGTGATAAGGCAATTGCTGGTGCAGGTTGTAGATGCTGAGCGCACCGGCCGCCAGCGCCAGAACCAAAAGTAGGATCAGCGAAACGCTGAGTGAACGGCGGTTCATACCGGTTTCCCCAGTGTGCTGTTCAGGATTTTACAAAAATGCATGGCGCTGAACGTCGCGCCGTAGAACCAGACGGCGGGGACAACGCTGAACTGATTAGCACGCACGAATGGCATTGATTTCCACAGCGGCGTTTTGGCAACCGCGTCCATGATGTCAGCGCTGCCGTGATCAAAACACAGCACGCGGGCATTTTTAATGCGGGTCAGGCGCTCAACGCCCACTGACACACTGCCCCAGAAGCTGCCTTCTCCGCTCCACGCGTTGGTCAGCCCGACATCGCCCATGATTTCATGGAACATGCTGCCCTGACCAAACACCAGAACGTGGCGCGGATCAATAAAGGTCATCAGCAGAACCGGTTGCTGCGCGACCGGTTTCATCAGCTCACGCGTTTTCACAATGGCGTCGTTATACACCCGCAAATGTTCTTCGGCGCGCTCCTGCAAACCGAGCGTATCCGCCAGTTTATGCAGCGATTTGATCGCCAGTTGCATCGGCTTCGCGCTGCCGTCATTGGCTTTCACACCCAGCACCGGCGCGATGGTTTCCAGCTGCTGGGTATCCGGACCATAACCTTGCGTTATCAGCAACAAAGAAGGTTTCAGTTGCTGGATAAGTTCCATGTTGGGTTCGGTGCGCTGGCCGACATCGATAACGCCGGGCGCCAGCGGCGGTTCTGCCACCCACAGGTTGTAATTGGGAATATCAGCAATCGCCAGCGGCATCACGCCAAGCGCAATCAGCAGCTCAGTAGGTAACCATTCGAGGGTAACAATGCGGCTCAGATCAGGGCGCGAGGCAGACAGCGCCGGCAGGGAAGTCAGTAACGGGGACAGCGCCATCATCTGTAAAAGACGACGGCGCGTCAGCCCTGAATAACGTTGAATATCAGACATATCAGTAAACGAAGCTTACCGGCGCACCGCCCGCAGGATGCGGAAGAATGCCCATCGGAATACCATAAATTTGTTCGAGAACGTCACCGCGCATCATGTCTTCCGGCGCGCCCTGCGCGATCATCTCACCGCCGCGCAATGCCATCAGTTCATCGCAATAACGCGCCGCCATATTCAGATCATGCAATACCGCGATCACGGTTAAGCCTTTCTCACGGCTCAGGCGCTGGATCAACGCCAGCACATCTTTCTGATGCGCGATATCCAGCGCGGAAGTCGGTTCGTCGAGCAACAGGCAACGGCTGTCCTGTGCGACCATCATTGCCAGCCACGCACGCTGACGCTCGCCGCCGGAGAGGCTATCGACCAGGCGCTGGGCGAACGGTTTCAGGCCCACCAGCGCAATGGCTTCTTCGACTTTTTCTTTGTCCTGATGTTTAAAACGCCCCAGCGCGCCGTGCCACGGATAGCGGCCAATCGCCACCAGTTCCTGCACCGTCATGCCTTCTGCGGCCGGAAGTTGCTGCGGCAGATACGCCACCTGACGCGCAAACGCTTTGCTGTCCCACTGGGCCAGCGGCGTTTCATTGAGGTAAATCGTTCCGGATGTCGCCGGTTGATGTCGTCCCAGCATTTTTAACAACGTCGACTTCCCCGAGCCATTGTGACCAATCAGCCCGCACACTTTTCCCTGCGGGAAAGTCAGCGACAGTGGCGCCAGCAGCGTTCGCCCCGGCACGGTAAAACTGACGTCTTGCAGGCGGAATACGCTGTCCGGCAACGGGGATGTGGGATGTACGTTGTTATCAGGCATAAGATTTTCTACGTCGACATCTGGTTGAAAACAGGAAACGGGCACGACCAGCGTGCCCGGAATTAACTTATTAAAGCTTTTAGAAACGGAAGGTGGCTGTTGCGACAACCTGACGCTCTGCGCCATAGAAGCAACCGTACGTCGCGAAGCAGCTTGCGACGTATTCACGATCCAGCAGGTTGTTGACGTTCACTGCCACGCTGGAACCGTTAAGACCGAAACGACCCAGATCGTATTTCACAACCGCATCCATCACAGTTGCGCTACCCACTTTGAAGGTGTTCGCCGGATCACCATAGCTGGAACCGAGGAAACGTCCACCAGTGCCTACGGTCAGGCCACTGAGGATACCGTCGTAGAAGGTGTAATCGCCCCAAAGTGAAGCCATGTGTTTCGGCACCTGCTCCGGGGTATTGCCCTTCAGCGTGGTGTCTTTCGTGTATTCCGCCTGGGTGTAGGTGTAAGACGCCGTCATGTTGATGTTGGCGTTCACTGCCGCTTTCGCTTCCAGTTCTACACCGCGGGAACGAATTTCACCGCCCTGGATAGAGGAGAATACGTGAGCAGGATCGGACATCAGGTTATTGGTTTTCGTCAGCTGATAAACGGAACCGGTAACCACAACAGGCATATCTTTCGGCACATATTTCACACCGGCTTCGTACTGACGGCCTTTGGAAGGTGTGAACGTATTGCCCGAGAAATCTGCACCGGAGTTTGGCTCAAAGGATTCGCTGTAGCTGAGGTACGGCGTAACCCCGTTATCAAACAGGTAGTTCAGACCGGCACGCCCGGTGAACTGGCTGTCATTACGCTCAGTGTAGTTATTAGCCTGATAAGCGCGGGTAGACTGCGTAAGCCAGTCATAACGACCGCCAACAGTCAGAACAAACTTGTTCCACTCGGCCTGATCCTGAGCATAGAGACCCGTTTGTTTCTGCTTGTTCTGCTGGTAAGGCGCGGCACCACCGAAATCGAAATCTTCGTAAACCGGGTTGTACAGATCCAGCTGCGTCGCAGTACCAAACGTGGCGTTCACGTCGTTGCGCATCTGCTGGAAATCGACACCGGTCAGCAGGGTATGATCCACGGCACCGGTCGCAAATTTGCTTTGTAATTGGGTATCAACCGCGAAGTTGTTCAGCTTCTCGTTATCCACCACGGTGCTGCGGTTCAACATATGATTGTTGATTGCTGTCGGACTGGTATCCAGTCCAACACCATAAACACTTTTCTGCGACGTTTTCGATTCAACATAACGCAGGTTCTGACGCACGGTGAAAGTATCGTTGAACTCATGGTCGAAGGTGTAGCCAACCATTTTGTGAGACAGCGAATAAGTGTTATTTGGCGCACCTTCGTTGAAGCCGCTTCCCAGATGAGAGCCGTTTGGCAGTGGCTGAACGGTACCCTCTTTCGGTAACCAGCCGTAGTAACCCGTTTCAGGCGTATCTTGCAGGTTAGCTAAGAAGGTGAAATTGGTTTTATCGTCAGGACGCCATGAGAAAGACGGCGCAATAGCGTAACGTTTTTCTTTCGACATATCCTGCTGAAGGTCGTTGGAGCGCGCCACACCGGTCAGACGGTAAGAGTACACGCCAGCATCGTCGATGGCATCACTGAAATCAAAACCGGTCTGCCAGAGATTATCTGTCCCCATTTTGAACTGCACTTCTTTCAGCGGTTCAGTGGTCGGACGCTTACTGACCATAGAAATGATACCGCCTGGGCTGCTTTTTCCGTACAGAACGGAAGTCGGGCCGCGCATCAGTTCAACGCGTTCAAGCATGTAAGGGTCGATAAGGACTTCGTTGTAGAAATCACCTTGCAGCTTCAGACCATCCAAATAGTTATTCTGGTTAACTGAGCCGAAGCCACGGATTTTCACCGCATCATAGGTATTTGAAGATCCACGGGTTGAAACGGTGATACCCGGCGTGTAACCCAGCGCTTCCTTGACGGACTGTGGCTGGTGAGTATCCATTTCTTCGCGGGTGACCACAGAAACAGACTGGGGAACTTTTTCGATAGGTGTATCGGTTTTGGTCGCCGTCGCGCTGCGTTTTGCAGCGATCGTCGGAGCCGGGCCCCACGCAGATTCAGTGGATGCCTGAGTCGCGCCGGTGACGTTAATCGTGTCTTCTTTCGCGGTTGCTGTAGTTGCTGCACCTGCGTAAAACGCGGTGGAGCCCAGAACGGCGGTAATGGTTAACGCGAGCGTCCGACGCTTAAATGCGCCTTTTTGGACTGAGTTTGAAAGCGAGCATTGAGAAGCCATTGCATTATCTCTGGAGTAGTAATGGGAATGTAAACGATAATTATTATTATGACCGTCGCATAATATGCGCATTGCGCGCGCGTCTGCAAGCCTATTTGACTCATAGCTTTGCTGAATGAATAAAAAGTATCCCCATGTTAAACATGGGTAAAAACGCCTATGAATTAAACGGAAATAGATGTGAAACGCTTGCCGGAAATGTAAAAGACGACGGGGAAATTTGAGTTAAGAATAACAATTAAAAAGGGCGCGATTTTCATCGCGCCCTTTAATGTACCTGAAATCAACAATTTGTTACTGGCCGGAACCGAACATGTCCTTGATCCAACCGGCAACACCGTTGCTGTCTTTCTTCTCGTCCTGCGCCTGAGGTTGCTGGCCCTGAGGCTGTTGTTGCTGCTGCTGTTGCTGCTGAATCTGCTGCTGTTGTTGCTGCTGTTGCTGCTGAACGGCAGAAACAGAAGCCTGGCACATAGCATCCGGTGAATCCGTCCACACCGGAATGGAACGCACGGTGCCACCGCCCAACATACCGCCGCCACCACACACAAAGTTACCCGCGCCGTCGATATTCATCGGGCTGATACCTTCCGGCATTTGCAGATCCAGCGGCTGAGGCGTGCCGTTTTCCAGATAGCGGCCATACAGCACCAGTGCACCGGTCGAACCCCACAGCTTAGACGGGCCGTTGTTATCGCGGCCAACCCAGGTGATTGCGACCTGATTTCCGTCGATACCGGCAAACCAGCTGTCACGCAGTTCGTTCGATGTCCCGGTTTTCGCGGCCAGATGCAGTTTCGGGAATTTGTTCGCCAGCGCGCGCGATGTCCCTTCCTGAACCACCTGCTGCATTGCGTACAATGTCAGATAAGCGGCCTGAGCAGGGATCACACGTACTGCCTGCGGGAAGCTCTGGTACAAGACCGTGCCGTCTTCCGCAATCACCGAACGCACCGCCGACAGTGGCGCTTTGTTACCGCCGCTGGCAATGGTCTGGTATTCCTGCGCCACTTCCATCGGCGTCAGCGCGATTGCACCGAGCAACATCGACGGCGTCTGGTTCAGGGATTCTTTCGGGATCCCCAAATCAATCAGCGTCTTTGTGATGTTGTCGAGACCCACCGCCATACCGAGATTAACCGTCGGGACGTTCATGGAACGCGCCAGCGCATCGACCAGCAGAACCTGACCGCGGAACTGATGATCATCGTTTTTCGGCGACCAGATCTGACCGTTCGCCAGTTTCAGGTTCAGCGGCTGGTCAGCAAGAATGGTATTCAGACGGTATTTATCCGGCTGCGACAGCGCAGTCAGATAGGTCGCCGGTTTAGCCAGAGAACCGACCTGACGGCGCGCCTGCATGGCGCGGTTGAAACCGGCAAACTGCGTTTCCGCCCCGCCGACCATCGCACGCACTTCGCCGGTATAACGGTCAACAATCACCATCGCGGTTTCGATGTCGTTCAGGCCGCTTTTCTTGCGAAGTAACGGAATGCCTTCCTCAACTGCTTTTTCCGCCGCATCCTGAGAAATCGGATCCAGCGTGGTGAAAATTTTCACCCCGGACATGTCCTGAACTTTATCGCCCAGTTTGGCCTGCAATTCCTGACGCACCATCTGCATGAACGCAGGCTGCGGTGAAATCACCCCGCCTTTGGGCTGTACGCCCAGCGGACGCGCGCTCAGCATGTCATACAATTCCTGATCGATAACTTTCTGATCGACCAGCAAACGCAGCACCAGATTACGACGTTGCAACGCCATCGCCGGGTTACGCCACGGGTTATACAGCGATGCGCCTTTCACCATACCGACCAGCAATGCCTGCTGATCGAGGCTCAGTTCGTTCACCGGACGGCCAAAGTAGTACAGGCTCGCCAGCGGGAAACCGCGGATCTGATCCGAACCGCTCTGGCCGAGATATACCTCGTTCAGATACAGCTCAAGGATGCGATCTTTGCTGTAATCGGCGTCGAGCAAGACCGCCATCACCGCTTCACGCGCCTTACGGCTCAGCGAGCGTTCGTTGGTCAGGAACAGGTTTTTGACCAACTGCTGGGTCAGCGTAGAACCGCCCTGCACCGCATGACCGGCTGTCAGGTTCGCCACCACCGCACGGCCGATGGAATAGAAGTTAATCCCGTCGTGCTCGTAGAAATGGCGGTCTTCCGTTGCCAGCAAGGTATCAACCAGCAAGTCCGGGAAACCGGAACGCGGCACGAACAGGCGTTGTTCGCCGTTAGCATTGGACGCCTGCAACATGGTGATCAAACGCGGATCCAGGCGAAACAGCCCGAAATCACGCTGATTATCCAGGTTTTTAATTTCTGACAGGCTGTTGCCGTCAAACATCAGACGCGCGTTAACCTGCCCTTCTTTGCCTTCCGGGAAATCAAACGGACGGCGCAGTAAATCAATATAATTTGCGTGAACGGTAAATTCGCCCGGACGGGTGATGCGCGTCACTTCGCGATATTGCGTGCCTTCCAGCAGCCCGACCATTTCAGCTTTGCTGATGGACATATCCGGCTCAAGGTTCACCTGACGACCATAAACGGCCGCCGGTAATTGCCAGACTTTACCGCCGTCGATGCGGCTGTGGATTTCACGGTTCAGATAGACCGCGTAAATGCCCAGCAGAATGGCAAAGACGATGAACAGCTTGACCAGCAGCCAGAAAATACGGCGTTTCAGGCTCTTCTTGCCGCCTTTTTTCGCTTTACGCGGCGGTGCTTTGCGGCTCATGCGAGATCCCCGTTCTTCTTCGTAATCATCTTCATCCTCATACTCGTCATCGAGTTCCTCTTCTTCGTATTCGTCGTAGTCGTCATCCCGACGGCTGCGGCGAACCGGACGAGTCCGCGCAGGCTTGCGCCCGGCGGGTTTACCTTTACGGCCAATTGGCTCGCGATCATCGCCAGACATCAGTCATTCTCCCCACGTACTGCTGTGTTCGTCATAAAGTTATTCTGCATAATGATTCTGTTTAGCTGAGTCATTTTCATATTCGATTCAAACGGATACTTTTTTATCCCGCAACGCGGGCAGCAAGGCGCTTACTCTGTGCCCGGCTTTGGTTAACTTCCAGAAGAAAGGTCTGAAAAAAAGCGACCTTTCCTGAACAATTTCGTCGCCACGCTTATTGCGCGGAATACTTCTTCGTTCGCCGCGTCGGCGCTGCTTCAGCCGGGTTGTCAGGCCACGGATGTTTCGGGTAGCGCCCTTTCATTTCTTTCTGCACTTCGCGGTACGAGCCCTGCCAGAACGCCGCGAGATCGGCGGTAATTTGCAAAGGCCGCTGCGCCGGAGACAGCAATTCCAGCACCACGGTCACGCGCCCTTCGGCAAGTTCAGGGCTGCGTTCTTCGCCAAACATTTCCTGCATCCGCACCGAAAGCGCCGGTGGCTGGTCTGCATGATAGCGGATCGGCAGGCGACTGCCAGTCGGGACGGTGTAATGCGTCGGTAAAGCGGCGTCAAGACGCAGACGCTGTTTCCAGTCACAAAGCCTTAATAAGGCATCATACAAATCAACCTGTTGCAGCGATTTTAACGAACGCACGCCCTGTAAAGAAGGCTGTAACCAGCTTTCCAGCCCGCCGAGCAGGGCCTCGTCGTCCATCGCTGGCCAGTCATCTTCCGGCAACCATTTGGCCGCACAGGTCAGGCGCAGGCGCAATTGTTCGGCGGCCACCGACCAGGTCAGCGCCTGCAAACCCTGCGTGCGGATCCAGTCGATCAGCGCCTGTTGCAGCTCGCCATCTTCCGGCTTCGCCAGCGGATTCGCTTTCAGCACCAGACGCCCGATTTGCCAGCGCCGCCACGCGCGCAGCGTACCTTTTTCTTCATCCCATTCGACCGCCGTCTGCTCTTTCACGACGTCCGGCAACCGCGCAGGCAGTTGTGTGATATCGAGCGAAATCGCCAGCAAAATTCGGGCGTCCGGGCTGTTGTTGCCCTGTAATAATTGCGGCGCAACCAGCCACGGCGCGCGGGTTAATCCGTCGTCCTGTGGCAAAGACGCGCCCAGCCCGTTCGCCAGCAGATAACGGCCATCTTCGCCGCGCCGCTGGGCGATACGGTCGCTGAAGGCCCGCGCCAGCAGCCACGGCGCGAGCGAGGCATCCGCGTCACCGCTTTTCGCACCGGTACGCTGCACCAGCTGTTTTGCCCGCCGCTGCCAGTTGCCCTGCGGACGGCTGAACCAGTAATCAATATCCGGCAATCCGCCGCGTGGTGGTTCTTCGAGCATGGCCGCCAGCAGCGCCGCCGTCGCCAGCGCGTCCGGGCTTTGCTGCGCCGAAGAAATCAACATCGCTGCCAGCCGTGGCTCGCAGCCGAGTTGCGCCATGCGCTGTCCGGCAGCGGTAAGTTTGCCCTGCGCGTCGGTCGCGCCAAGCTGATGTAAAAGGTGTTTTGCCGCCGACAACGCCGCCGCGGGCGGTGCATCGAGCCACTGAAGCTGGGCCGGATCCTGACAACCCCACTGCAACAGCTCCAGCCAGAAACTGCTCAGATCGCTTTGCAGGATTTCCGCTTCGGCCTGCGCACTGGAACGTTCCGCCTGCTCTTTGCTGAACAGATGCCAGCACAATCCCGGCTCCAGACGCCCTGCGCGGCCTGCGCGCTGGGTCATCGACGCCTGACTGATACGCTGCGTAACGAGACGCGTCAGGCCGCTGCGCGGGTCAAACTGCGCGCTGCGCTCCAGACCGCTGTCGACCACCAGCCGGATACCTTCAATGGTCAGGCTGGTTTCCGCAATATTGGTCGCCAGCACGATTTTGCGACGTCCGGCGGGTGAAGGCTGAATGGCTTTTTGCTGCTGTTCTAAAGAGAGCGCGCCGTACAACGGGCAGAGATCGACATCGTCTGCCACCTTGCCCGAAAGCAGATTTTGCACGCGGGTAATTTCGGAAACGCCGGGCAAAAACAGCAGCATCGAGCCGTGATTTTCACTCATCAGGCGGCTGACCACGCGGGAAACGCCTTCGTCCAGCCTTTCGTGAGTGGCGAGGGAAAGATACTGACGGTCAACCGGAAAACTGCGGCCTTCGGAGACGATCACCGGCGCATCAGGCAGCAGCGGTGATAAACGCAGATTGTCGAGCGTCGCGGACATGATCAGCAGTTTCAGATCATCGCGCAGCGCATTTTGCACGTCGAGCAGCAGCGCCAGCGCCAGATCGGCCTGCAAACTGCGCTCATGGAATTCATCGAGGATCACCAGCGAAACACCGGTCAGTTCAGGATCTGCCTGCACCATGCGGGTGAGAATGCCTTCGGTCACGACTTCAAGCCGCGTCGCCGCGCTGGTTTTGCTTTCGGCGCGCATACGGTAACCGACAGTCTGCCCCGGCGTTTCGCCCAACTGCTGCGCCAGACGGAAAGCGACATTTTTCGCCGCCAGACGACGCGGCTCCAGCAACAGGATTTTCCCCGGCAGATTGCCCTGTTTGAGCAATTGCAACGGCAGCCAGGTCGATTTACCGGCACCGGTCGGCGCGAGCAGTAACACTTGTGGTGCCTGCTTAAGGGCGATTAAAAGCGGTTCAAGTACGGCGCTGACCGGCAAAGAAGACAATGAATTCTCCATGAGAGTTAACTTTAAACGGCGGGCATTGTAGCATTTAGCGCCAGATCCGGTATGTCGTGATTTTTTTAAACCAGGAATGAATATGTCTGCCGAGCGCCGCTTGTTTTTCGCCTTAGCGTTACCTGCAAAGTTACAAAAGCAGGTCATCAAATGGCGTGCCGATAACTTTCCGCAGGACACCGGCCGCCCCGTCGCGGCGGCGAACCTGCACATTACGCTGGCGTTTCTGGGCGAAATCAGTGAACTCAAAGCGGATGCGCTGACCCGCATCGCCGGGCGCATTCAGGCGCATAAATTCAGCCTGTGTCTGGACGATATCGGCCACTGGCCGGGTTCCGGCGTGGTCTGGATAGGCACGAAGCGCGCGCCCAATGCGCTGCTGCAACTGGCTTCGGTGCTGCGCTCTCACGCCGCGCGTAACGGCTGCCATCAGAGTACGCTGCCGTTTCATCCGCACGTGTCGTTGTACCGCAGCGCCACGCGGCCGGTGGCGATCCCACCCGCCACCCCCAACTGGCAACTGGACGCCGAAGGATTCAGTCTTTACGAATCGACTTACGAACGCGGGCGTACCCGTTACCGCTGCCTGCAAAGCTGGCCTCTGGCTGACATTCCGGCCATCTGAACCTCTTTCATACGGAAACTCTCATGCATTTCGAGCCAGCGCTTCAACCCGCTACCCTGATCAAACGTTACAAACGTTTTCTCGCTGACGTCATCACCCCCGATGGCCGTGAACTTACGCTGCACTGCGCCAACACCGGCGCAATGACCGGTTGCGCTACGCCGGGCGATACCGTCTGGTATTCCACCTCTGATAACGCCAAACGTAAATATGCCCACAGCTGGGAGCTGACCGAAACGCAGCGACATCACTGGATTTGCGTGAATACGCTGCGGGCAAATCAGCTGGTGCGCGAGGCAATAGAAGCCGGTCGCATACCGGAATTATCCGGTTACAGTAATTTATCGGCGGAAGTAAAATACGGCACCGAAAATAGCCGTATAGACTTGATGTTACAGGCAGAAAATCAACCTGACTGCTATATTGAAGTGAAATCTGTCACGCTGCTGCACGAAGGTCAGGGATTCTTCCCGGATGCAGTCACGCTGCTGCACGAAGGTCAGGGATTCTTCCCGGATGCAGTCACGCTGCGCGGCCAGAAGCATTTGCGCGAGTTACAGTCGATGGCAGAACAGGGGCAGCGAGCAGTACTTTTCTTCGCTGTTTTACATTCAGGCATTGAAAGCGTGTCTGCTGCACACCATATTGATCCCCGTTACACAGAATTGCTGACGCAGGTTCAGAAAAATGGTGTAGAAGTGATGTGCTACGGTGCCGCACTTTCTGCTGAGGGTATCCGCCTCACAGAACGTTTACCGCTGGTCACGAAATCGCTAAACGGATAAACCCAGTTCGGATAACCCTGTTATTAGCCGTCGGCGGCATAAAAAACAGGTCGCGAATACGCTTTTCCTCACAGGCTTGTCAAGCACCTGTCAGGAATAATTGCCAACCTCGTTGCCTTCTGTTATTTATAGCGGCCTGATTTTTTCCCCCGTTGGGGATCGAAATGTTCGAAGCCTCTCATTTGCAGACAATCTGTAAACGTTAAGGTGGATGAACATAGTGCGTGTTATGTAGGAGAAGCATCATGCAAGAAGGCCAAACCCGTAAGACGTCGTCCTTGAGCATTCTCGCTATCGCTGGGGTGCAGCCGTATCAAGAGAAGCCGGGCGAAGAGTACATGAACGACGCTCAGCTGGCTCACTTCAAAAAGATTCTTGAAGCATGGCGCAATCAGCTCAGGGATGAAGTAGATCGTACCGTTACACACATGCAGGATGAAGCTGCAAACTTCCCTGATCCGGTCGACCGTGCCGCTCAGGAAGAAGAATTCAGCCTCGAACTGCGTAACCGTGACCGTGAACGTAAGCTGATCAAAAAGATTGAAAAAACACTGAAAAAAGTGGAAGACGAGGATTTCGGTTATTGCGATTCCTGTGGCGTTGAGATTGGCATCCGCCGTCTTGAAGCACGTCCGACCGCTGACTTGTGTATCGACTGTAAGACTCTGGCAGAAATCCGCGAAAAGCAGATGGCTGGCTAAGTCCCGGGTTCCACGCGGTGCGTCATGCACCGCGTTCCCTTTAAAAGCACGACCCCATTCTTATGCCACAAAATCAATATACGGGCCGTTTCGCGCCTTCACCTTCCGGTGACCTCCATTTCGGTTCGCTGATTGCCGCACTCGGCAGTTATCTGCATGCCCGCGCCCAAAACGGCCAGTGGCTGGTTCGCATTGACGATATCGATCCGCCGCGTGAAATTCCTGGTTCTGCTGACCGCATTCTGGCCACGCTTGAACGCTATGGTCTGGAATGGGACGGTGACGTCGTCTGGCAATCCAAACGTCATGACGCCTACCGCGAAGTGCTGGACTGGCTGTATCAGCAACAAAAAAGCTATTACTGCACCTGTACCCGCCAGCGCATTACGCAAAGCGGCGGCTTTTACGACGGTCACTGCCGAGGCCTGAATCTAGGTGCAGAAAACGCGGCAATTCGCCTGCATCAGACCTTACCGGTTTATGGTTTTGATGATGATTTTCAGGGGCATTTACAGGCCGAAAGCCAGCTGGCCGAAGAAGATTTTATTATCCGCCGCCGCGACGGGCTGTTTGCCTACAATCTGGCGGTGGTCGTTGATGACCATTTTCAGGGCGTGAATCATATTGTGCGCGGAGCCGATCTCATCGAGCCGACCGTGCGCCAGATTTCGCTTTACCGGCATCTGGGCTATCCGCAACCGGGATATCTGCATTTGCCGCTGGCACTGAATGAAAATGGCGACAAGCTTTCCAAACAAAATCATGCACCGGCGCTGCCTGAAGGCGATCCGCGGCCGGCAATCATTAACGCACTGAAATTTTTAGGCCAAACGCTGCCGGAAAACTGGCAGGATTACACTTTGCCTTTATTATTACGCTGGGCGACAACGCACTGGACGCCCTCTGAGATACCGCGTCAGGGCGCTTAATCACCGCTGAACTGACATCGGCATTCTCAAAGAGGCTATCGTGAGCTATGATTAGCCGCTGTTTTTGCGTCACGCCAATTTTTTCAGTCACTATCGAGGTGTACCATTTTTACCCGAGTAGCCAATTTTTGCCGTAAGGTGCTGGTCCGTGAAGATAAAGTCGTTCGTGAAGAAAAGGCTGTTCATGACGAAGCCGCACTTCATGGAGAAGTTAATCGTGAGGACAATTCCCGTCGCGATCCGTCTCCTGTGGCTGAAAACACTGTGAAGGCAAACCATCCTGAACGTCGTGACAACGAGCAACGCCGCGAAAACCGTGGCCGTCGGGATGACAACGCAAACCGGGGCGACCGTCGTAATAACAACAACCGTCGCTCAGCGCCTTATCAGCCGCGTGGCGAACGTAACGACAATCGCGGTGAACGTACCGACAACCGTGGCGAACGCAGCGAACAGCGTGCTCCGCGTACCGAGCACGTCCAGAAACCGCGCCCGTCATTTGATTACGCGGGCGAAACCCGTGCGATGACCATCATTCCCCGTGATGAGCATAATATTTCCCGCCGTGACATCAGCGAAAACGCCCTGAAAGTTCTGTACCGACTGAACAAGTCTGGCTATGAAGCCTTCCTGGTGGGCGGTGGCGTGCGCGATTTGCTGCTGGATAAAAAGCCAAAAGATTTCGATATCACGACCAATGCAACGCCTGACCAGGTGCGCAAACTTTTCCGTAACTGCCGTCTGGTTGGCCGCCGTTTCCGTCTGGCCCATGTGATGTTCGGCCCGGAAATCATCGAGGTCGCCACGTTCCGTGGTCACCACGAACAGTACGAAGAAACCGACGATAAAAACGTTTCCCAGCAGGCCCAGAACGGCATGCTGCTGCGCGATAACATCTTCGGCACGATTGAAGACGATGCTCAGCGCCGCGACTTCACCATCAACAGCCTGTATTACGGCGTGGCTGATTTCACCGTCCGCGATTACACCGGCGGCCTGCGTGATCTGGAAAACGGCATCATCCGCCTGATTGGTGATCCGGAAACCCGCTACCGCGAAGACCCGGTGCGTATGCTGCGTGCGGTGCGTTTCGCTGCAAAACTCGACATGAAGATCAGCCCGGAAACCGCTGAGCCGATCCCACGTCTGGCGACGCTGTTACAGGAAATTCCGCCTGCGCGTCTGTTTGAAGAATCGCTGAAGTTGCTGCAAGCCGGCTACGGTTATGCCACGTACAAAAAACTGTGTGAATACCAGCTGTTCCAGCCACTGTTCCCGCTGATTGCCCGCCAGTTTACTGAGCATGGCGACAGCCCGATGGAACATATTCTGTTGCAGGTTCTGAAAAATACCGACTACCGTTTGCAAAACGATCAGCGCGTCAATCCGGCGTTCCTGTTTGCGGCAATGTTGTGGTATCCGGTGATTGAACATGCACAGAAACTGGCGCAGGAAGGCGGTCTGACGTATTACGACGCCTTCGCGCTGGCCATGAACGACGTGCTCGACGAACAATGTCGCACGCTGGCAATTCCAAAACGTATTACCACGCTGGTGCGTGACATCTGGGCATTGCAGCTGCGTCTGTCCCGCCGTCAGGGCAAACGTGCGCACAAGCTGATGGAACATCCTAAGTTCCGCGCCGCTTACGATTTACTGGTTCTGCGCGCTGAAGTTGAACAGCATCGCGAACTGCAAAGTCTGGCGCAGTGGTGGGGTGAATTCCAGGAAGCCACACCGGCCTCGCAGAAAGCCATGCTCGGTACGCTCGGTGACGACGCAACGCCTGCGCGCCGCGCACGGACACGTCGTCCGCGTAAACGCGCTCCCCGCAAGGACGGCGGTCAATGATCCGCGTTTACCTGGCTCTGGGAAGCAATCTCTCACGACCTCTCGACCAGGTAAATTGCGCGCTGGAGGCGCTGGCACATTTGCCGCGCACCCGTTTTGTCGCTGTCTCTCCGTTTTACCGCAGCAAACCGCTGGGGCCGCAGGATCAGCCTGATTATCTGAACGCCGTGGTGTCGCTCGATACGTTGTTACCACCGGAAGAGCTGCTCGATTGCACGCAAGCCATCGAGCAAAATCAGGGACGTGTCCGCAAAGCCGAACGCTGGGGTCCGCGGACATTAGATCTGGATATGCTGTGTTATGGCGATCGGGTGATCGACACTGAACGTCTGACTGTGCCGCATTACCATATGAAAAACCGCGAGTTTATGCTTTACCCGCTGGCGGATCTGGCACCGGATCTGGTGTTCCCGGATGGCGAAACGTTGCAAAGCGTATTGGATCGCGTTCCGCTGAATGGCCTGAAAAAATGGTAAGCCGCTCAGCGACTTACCCGCACCTGTAATCCCCCTTCTGCTTTGTTCTGGTACTCCACCCGCAAGTGATGTAACTGTGCGATCCTCTGTACGATCGAAATACCCAGACCGCTGCCGGTTTGCTCCTGACCCGGTGGCCGGTAAAAGCGTTCG
Source organism: Rahnella sp. ChDrAdgB13 (assembly GCF_017655185.1). Classification (NCBI taxonomy): domain Bacteria; kingdom Pseudomonadati; phylum Pseudomonadota; class Gammaproteobacteria; order Enterobacterales; family Yersiniaceae; genus Rahnella; species Rahnella sp. ChDrAdgB13. The sequence goes on from NZ_JAEMGT010000003.1 coordinate 47,518, forward strand.
CCCAGCCGCGCCAGATGTTCTTCCGAGATCCCCGGCCCCTGATCTTCTACCGTTAATCCCTGCGCATTCAGCGTGACCGACACAGTGGTTCCCGCCGGAGAATAACGAATCGCGTTATCCAGCAGATTACGCACCATCAGCGAAAGGAGAAGAGATTGCCCGCGCATTTGCGGCGGCGTTCCCTGCTCTTCAAAACGTAATTCGATGCCTTTGCTGTGCGCGCGATAATCCTGCTCAGCCAGATTTTGTGCCAGCAGCGAAGGCCAGTCGATGATCTCCAGTTCTTCAGGTTCTGAAAAACTTTCCAGCCGCGAAAGCGTCAGCAGCTGATCCACCAGCCGCGTGGCGCGATCGATACTGGTGGTCAGGTTTTCCAGCGCATGTTCACGCATTTCAGTGTCGTCACCGGACAGCTGCACCACTTCGGTTTGCACGCGCAATGCCGCCAGCGGGCTGCGTAATTCATGCGCAGCATCGGAAGTAAACCGGCGTTCGCGGACCAGCATTTCACTGGTACGGTCGAACAGAGAATTCAGCGCGTTTGCCAGCGGAAGGACTTCACCGGGCAGACGGTCTGTGACAATCGGCGTGGCATCTTCCGGCGATCGCTGACGCAGCCCCTCTGCAACCCGGCGTAGCGGGCGGAGTTCCAGCGTCACCATCACAATCAGCGCCAGCAGCAATACCGGCAATGAAGCCAGCCACGGCGTCAGTTGCCCGCTGACTAAACTCCAGGCCATATCATTGCGGTAGTCGTATTCCTGCCCGACGGCCACGCGATATTGCCCGTCCGGCGACGTCAGCCAGACCATACGCCAGTCGTCGTGGTCGCCTTTAATCTCGTCATCTTTAAAGCCCTGCGTGTAGCCGTCGAAGCGGATGCGTTTGCCGTTTTCGCCGTCGTTGAGCAGCATGTCGCCCTGCTGATTGAAAATCGCAAACGTCAGCGCATCGTCATCGGTGTGGCCGCGCGAGCCTTTTCGTACCATCTTTTTGGTGTCCGGCAGCTCGGCGTCTTTTTGCATATTCAACCGGTCGCCCAGTCCGGTGGCGGCCAGACGTTTGGCAAACAACATCTGTTGGGTATCAAACACTTCGTTGATGTGTTTGCGGGTCTGGTGCCACGCCACGCCGCTGGCAATCAGCCACGTCAGTAGTGCCAGCACGGTAAACAGCAGGATCAGCCGGAGGCGCAAACTCAGGTTTTTCAGCTCCTTCACGCGTTCTCCCCGGATGAAACATCGCCCAGCGTATATCCCACGCCGTGAACGGTGCGGATGAAGCTTTTGCCGAGTTTGCTGCGAAGATGGTGGATATGCACTTCAACCGCGTTGCTGCTGACCTCGTCGTCCCAGTTATACAGTTTTTCCTGAATCAGGGTGCGCGCCAGTACGCGGCCTTTGTTATTGAGGAACAGTTCCAGCACCGCGACTTCACGCGGCGTGAGCGTGACGGTTTCGCCGTTGAGCGTTACACTTCGGGCGGCCGGATCGAATTCCACTGCGCCGTGCGTCACTTTCGGCGTAACCACGCCATGACGGCGGCGGATCAGCGCCTGTAAACGCGCGGCCACTTCCACCAGCGCAAACGGCTTACACAGATAATCATCCGCACCGGCCTGCAATCCGCCGACGCGCTGTTCAAGCGCATCGCGCGCCGTGAGGATGAGTACCGGCGTGTCGAGACCGGCCTTGCGCCATTCACGCAGCAGCTCCATGCCGTCCATTCCTGGCAGGCTTAAATCGAGGATCACCGCATCGTACGGCGCGCTGTCGAGCGCGGCCTTACCGGTCAGCCCGTCGGTAAACCAGTCGAGCGTAAACCCCAGTTTTGTCAGCCCGGCTTTGATACCGTCGCCAATCATTTTGTCGTCTTCAACCAATAGAATTCGCATGGTTCCCTCCGTTTTTTTCATTATAGGCGAAGCTTCTTAATCACTTCTTAAGACCTGAATCATAGAGTCCGTTGCTGATCTTGCTGTCTGCATTTCGGCTCATACAGTAGAATACTGGCATCATATTCATCCGATGAATTATTCAAAGGAAAGTGTTCATGAAACCAACAACGCTGAGCCAGCTTCGCCAATGGAAGCAGGAAAAACACAAATTTGCGACCATTACCGCGTATGACGCCAGTTTCGCGCAATTGTTTGCCGAACAGGGTATCAGCGTGATGCTGATCGGTGACTCACTGGGCATGGTCGTTCAGGGGCAGGATTCCACCCTGCCGGTGACGGTTGAGGAAATTGCTTACCACACGCGCTGCGTGCGCCGTGGCGCGCCTCAGGCTTTATTGCTGGCAGACCTGCCGTTCATGAGTTACGCCACACCGGAACAGGCGTTTGAAAGCGCGGCAATCCTGATGCGTGCCGGCGGCAATATGGTGAAACTCGAAGGCGGCAGCTGGCTGTGCGATACAGTTAAAATGCTGACCGAGCGCGCCGTGCCGGTGTGCGGCCATCTCGGGCTGACGCCGCAATCCGTGAACATTTTTGGTGGTTACAAAGTGCAGGGGCGCGACGAAGTGGCCGCAAACCAGCTCATCAAAGATGCGATGATGCTCGAAGAAGCCGGGGCGCAGCTGCTGGTGCTGGAATGTGTACCCGTTGAACTGGCTCGCCGCGTGACCGAAGAACTGAGCATCCCGGTGATCGGCATTGGTGCCGGTAACGTGACCGACGGACAGATTCTGGTGATGCATGACGCGTTCGGCATTACCGGCGGCCATACGCCAAAATTTGCCAAAGACTTCCTCACAGAAGCGGGCGATATCCGCAGCGCGGTGCGTTTGTATGTCGATCAGGTCGCGCAGGGCGTGTATCCGGGCGAAGAGCATTCCTTTAAATAATCGGGAGAAGAAGTGTGCTGATAATTGACAGCGTGGCGCTGCTGCGTCGCGAGATCCGTGATTTTCGTAAAAATAACAAACGCATCGCGCTGGTGCCGACAATGGGCAACCTGCACGAAGGCCATATGACGCTGGTGGAAGAAGCCAAAGCGCGTGGCGACGTGGTGGTGGTGAGTATTTTCGTCAACCCGATGCAGTTTGAGCGAGCGGATGATCTTGAACGTTATCCGCGCACGTTGCAGGAAGACTGCGAAAAGCTGAACAAGCGCGGCGTGGATCTGGTATTTGCTCCGTCTCCGGCGGAGGTTTATCCGAAAGGCCTGACAACGCAGACGCAGGTCGATGTACCGGTGATTTCCACCATTCTGGAAGGCGCGAGTCGGCCGGGGCATTTCCGTGGTGTATCGACGATTGTCAGCAAATTGTTCAATCTGGTGCAGCCGCAGGTAGCCTGTTTCGGCCAGAAAGACTTCCAGCAACTGGCGCTGCTGCGCACGATGGTTGAAGACATGGGCTACGACATTGAAATTATTGGCGTACCGATTGTCCGCGCCAAAGACGGTCTGGCACTGAGTTCGCGCAATGGTTATCTGACCCCGGAAGAGCGTAAAATAGCGCCACAGCTGAACAAGATCATGACCGCGCTGGCGGAGCGTCTAAGCCAGGGCGAGCGTCACGTTGAAGAGATGTTGCAGGAAACCGCGCAACAGCTGCGTGAAGCCGGATTTACGCCTGATGAGTTGTTTATTCGTGATGCCAAAACCTTGCAGGAATTGTCCGTCGACAGCACCTCTGCGGTGATCCTGATGGCGGCATGGTTAGGGAAAGCCCGGCTGATTGATAATCAAGAGGTTGATCTGACGCAGTAGACAGCACAGCTCAAATCGGCAACTATGTTGGCCGCCGGAAATATCGGAATTTTATTATCTCCGCCCGGTGGGTTCCCTGATTTTTTTACGCAAGTAAGGTATATGTGATGATCCGCACTATGCTGCAAGGCAAACTGCACCGGGTTCACGTGACTCAGGCAGATTTGCACTACGAAGGTTCCTGCGCCATCGACCAGGACTTTCTCGATGCTTCAGGCATTTTAGAATACGAAGCGATTGATATTTATAACGTTGATAACGGTCAGCGTTTCTCAACTTACGCCATCGCGGCAGAACGCGGTTCGCGTATTATTTCGGTTAACGGCGCTGCGGCGCGCTGCGCCTGTGTCGGCGATCTGCTGATCATCTGCTCTTACGTGCAGATGTCTGACGCTGATGCCCGCCAGCACAAACCGAAAGTGGCTTATTTTGAAGGTGAGAACCAGCTAAAACGCACCGCGAAAGCCGTGCCGGTTCAGGTGGCTTGATTCTCTGAACAACACATAAAGAATTATAAAAAATCTGAATCCCCCCAATCATTCGAGTTGCATCACAAAAGGCTTTAGCCTTTTGAACAGCGCTTGCGCTGGCCCCTATGGGGCGAGGCTCTGCCGAGTAACGCGGCAATTGAGTGAATCCCCGGGAGCATACACAAGTATGTGACCGGGGTTCACGAGGGCAGCCAACGCAGAGGCGGCCCGAAGGATGAAGGGGATTAACTTCTCAGACCGCGTCCGCGTTCAATCAGATACCACGCCAGCAGATAAAATACCGCGATAAACGCCACCAGCACGCTCATCGTGAAGATCAGCGGAACGTCACTGACGCCAAGGAATCCGTAGCGGAAACCGCTGATCATGTAGACGATCGGGTTCAGCTTGGAAATCGCCTGCCAGATTGGTGGCAGCAGCGACAGCGAGTAAAACACGCCGCCCAGATACGTCAGCGGAGTCAGCACGAACGTCGGGATCAGGCTGATATCATCAAACGTGGTGGCAAACACCGCATTCAGCAAACCGCCCAGCGAGAACAGGATCGCGGTCAGCAGCAGCGTCAGCGCAATCACCCACCAGGAATGGATCACCAGCGGCACGAAGAACAACGAAATCGCCGTGACCAGAATCCCCACGCAAATCCCACGCGCCACGCCACCGCCGACATAACCGGCGATCACCACGTGCGTTGGCACCGGTGCAACCAGCAGCTCTTCAATATTGCGCTGGAATTTCGCGCTGAAGAAAGACGAAGCCACGTTAGCGTAAGAGTTAGTGATTACCGCCATCATGATCAGGCCCGGCACGATAAACTGCATGTAAGTAAAACCATGCATGCTGCCGATTTGCGAACCGATCAGATTGCCGAAAATGATGAAATAAAGTGTCATGGTGATCACCGGTGGAACCAGCGTTTGGATCCAGATCCGGCCAAACCGGTTGATCTCTTTCATCCAGATACTTTTGAGTGCTACCCAATACAGTTGCGACATTATTTCTTTTCCCCGCTGCCGTTCACCAGCGTCACAAACAGCTCTTCCAGACGGTTAGCTTTGTTACGCATACTTAATACCTGTACGCCCTGCTTGCTCAGCTGGCTGAACAGGGAATTCAGGCCTTGTTCACGCATGACTTCAACTTCCAGCGTCGACGTATCTGTCAGTTGGCTGCGGTAGCCTTCCAGCACTGGCAGCGGGCTTTTCGCCCCTAAATCCAGAATGAAGGTTTCGGATTTGAGCTTGGACAACAGCGCTTTCATGCTGGTGTTTTCCACCAGTTCACCGCCCTGAATGATGCCGATATTGCGGCACAGCATTTCGGCTTCTTCCAGATAATGCGTGGTCAGAATAATGGTCGTGCCCTGTGCATTCAGCTCTTTCAGGAAACCCCACATCGAGCGGCGCAGTTCGATATCTACCCCGGCGGTCGGTTCGTCGAGGATCAGCAGTTTCGGTTCATGCATCAGCGCGCGGGCAATCATCAGACGACGCTTCATGCCACCTGAAAGCATGCGGGAACGCTCATTACGCTTGCCCCAAAGATCCAGTTGGGTCAGATATTTTTCGGCACGTTGAAGCGCCAGCGGACGCGGCACGCCATAGTAACCGGCCTGGTTGACGACAACCTGCATCACGGTTTCAAACGGATTGAAGTTGAATTCCTGCGGCACCAGCCCGAGCTGACGCTTGGCGTTGACGATATCTTTGTCGATGTCGTAACCGAACACCTGAACTTTACCGGCAGTTTTGTTCACCAGTGAGCTGATGATGCCGATGGTCGTCGATTTACCCGCACCGTTCGGCCCCAGCAGGGCGTAAAAATCGCCGGCTTCGACGCGCAGATCGATACCGCGCAAAGCCTGTACACCACCGGCGTAAGTTTTGGTTAACTTTTCCAGTTCCAATGCATAATTCATAAAGGAAGCGTACCTTGTTGTGAAAACCCTGTTGTAGGAATGCGTAAAAGGAGATGTTGAATCGGTTTTAAAAGACGGAGCATTGCCCTATATTACTCCATCGCTGTTGGCTCGTTACAGGCTATTAACCTCAATGAATGATATAGAAAAGCTCATCAGTAATAATGCCAACTGGTCCAAGACCATGATCGACGAAGATCCTGGCTTCTTTGAACGACTTTCCCAATCTCAAAAACCCCGTTTTCTGTGGATCGGTTGCTCCGACAGTCGTGTTCCCGCTGAGCAATTGACCGGGCTTGAACCGGGCGAACTGTTTGTTCACCGTAACGTCGCCAATCTGGTTATCCATACTGATCTCAACTGCCTGTCCGTTGTGCAATATGCTATCGACGTACTGGAAGTGGAACACGTCATCATTTGCGGTCACTACGGTTGCGGTGGCGTACAGGCAGCGGTTGAAAACCCTGAACTGGGTTTGATTAATAACTGGTTATTGCATATCCGGGACATCTGGTACAAACACAGCTCCCTGTTGGGCGAACTGTCACCAAATCAGCGTCTCGATAAATTGTGTGAGCTGAACGTCGTGGAACAGGTTTACAACCTCGGCCACTCCACCGTAATGCAATCAGCCTGGAAACGCGGCCAGAAAGTCACCCTGCACGGCTGGGTTTACGGCATTCAGGACGGACGACTGCGCAATCTCGAAGTCGACGCCACCAGCCGCGAAACGCTGGAACAGCGCTACCGTCAGGGCGTCTCCGCCTTACTGAACGGCAACCCGCAATAACAAGCCGCCCCACTCTACAGAAAATTAAAAAACAAAAGGCACAAAAATGTGCCTTTTTTAGTGAGATTTTTCGGGAAAGACTGTCAAGGGCGTAGCCGATGACGTCAGTTCTGACCGGGGAAGCGCGGGGCAACTGCAATGGACATAAAGTCCATGAGGAATGCGAGCACTTCCCGCGCCGGAAATGGCTAAACCGGGTAGCCAGGCACTATTCGTCCAGCATAACCACTTTGCCGACATACGGCAGATGGCGATAGCGCTGGGCGTAGTCGATGCCGAAACCAACGACGAATTCGTCCGGGATCGCAAAACCGACGTATTCCACTTTGACTTCAACTTCACGGCGTTCTGGTTTGTCGAGCAGGGTACAAATTGCCAGTGATTTCGGGCCGCGCAGTTGCAGGATTTCGCGCACTTTGCTCAGCGTGTTGCCGGAGTCAATGATGTCTTCGACGATCAGCACGTCTTTGCCCCGAATGTCTTCGTCGAGATCTTTCAGGATTTTGACATCGCGAGTCGTAGACATGCCGTTGCCGTAGCTTGATGCGGTCATGAAATCGACTTCATGCGGCACATCAATGGCGCGGCACAAATCGGCCATGAACATAAAGGAACCGCGCAGCAGCCCGACCAGTACCATTTCGCTGCCGCTGTCACGATAGTTGTCGGTAATTTTACGGCCCAGCTCTTCAATTCGGGTTTTGATTTCCTGTTCGGAAATCATGACATCAACGCGATGTTTCATATAAAGACTAACCACCTGATTTAAGAATATTTATCGCCGTTTTTGGAAGAAACGGCGACCATATAGTGGATGGGATTATATCAAAGAACCCGCCGATGAGTAACGCCGGTGTCAGCCAATACCGGCCTGGTGCAGGTCATGCAGGTTGATGGCTCCCACCAAAATACCCTCGCTGTCGACCACCGGTGCGGCACTGATGTGCTGTTCGTGCAAGGCTTCCAACGCTTCACCCGCCCGCCATTGGGCAGGAAGCTGATATCCCGGACGGCTCATCGCGCTCACCAGCGGATCATCCAGGCTATGTCCTTTCACCAGCCAGCGGCGCAAATCGCCGTCGGTAAAAACGCCCACGACATGCAGGCTGGCGTCACACACCGCAACCAGCCCCAGGCCGGTGCGACTCAGTTCCAGCATGGCATCCATGACATTTTTCTGGCTGTCGACAACAGGCAAACGATCGCCGGTGCGCATCAGATGATGGACGCGGTTGAGCAATCTGGCGCCCAGACTCCCCCCCGGATGTGACCGCGCGAAATCCTCGGCGCCGAAACCACGGTGGCGCATCAGTGCCATCGCCAGCGCGTCGCCCATCATCAACGTATTTACTGCGCTGGACGTCGGCGCGAGCCCCATCGGGCAGGCCTCGCGCTCAACACTGATGTCGAGCACGCAATCGGCCGCCTGCGCCAGCGAGGAATTTTTGCCGCCGGTGATGGCGATCAGGCGCGTCTGGTTTTCTTTCAGCAATGGCAAAATCGTATCCAGCTCTTTTGCTCGGCCGGAATAAGAAATGAAAATCAGCACGTCATTGCTGCCAATCATCCCCAGATCGCCGTGCAGGGCTTCGGCGGGATGAACAAAGAACGCAGGCGTCCCGGTGCTGGCCAGCGATGCCGCGATTTTCTTGCCGATATGGCCGGATTTCCCCATACCGGAAACCACTGCTTTACCGGTGCAATTTAGTAATAAGCTGCACGCACAAAGGAAATTATCATCAAGCCGCGTCAGTAAACGTTTCGCTTCTTCAATCTCAATTTCCAGCGTTTCGCGTGCGTAGTTCAGTAATGAATCATTCATCGTCTTCCCCGACTAAAATAATGCGGATCCCCAGTTTTTCGATGGCCTCACGATAAGGAGCAGTTAACCCGCTGTCAGTGATCAACGTATCGACTTTGCCCAAATTACAGACCACGTTCGGGCTTTTGCGCCCGAATTTTGAGGAATCTACCAGCAGGAAAATACGTTCGGCGGCATTGCACATCGCCTGGCTGACGCCGTGAACTTCGTTAAACGTGGTGACCCCCCCGTTCAGATCAACACCATCGGCACCGATAAACAGTTTGTCGAAGTTGAATTGATCAAAAGCGCTTTCCGCCAGGCTGCCATGGAAAGAAGAGGATTTTTTACGGTAGGTGCCGCCCGGCATCAGAATGGTTTGATCATTATCCAGCTCGACCAGTGCATTGACGATATGCAGGCTGTTGGTCATAACAGTGATGTTATTGAACTGACTAAGGAAAGGCACCATCTGCATGACCGTACTGCCTGCGTCGAAAATGAGGGAATCGCCGTCCTGAATTTCGCTAATCGCGGCGCGGGCAATGCGCAGCTTTTTACCGGTATTAATGTGTGTTTTACGGTCGATGGGCTGGTCGCCTTCTTCGCGGCTCAGAACCACGCCGCCATAGGTACGAATCACAGCACCTTCTTCTTCCAGCAGAGTGAGATCTTTCCGGATGGTGGTGCCTGTAGTGGCGAAATGCGCTGCCAGATCTTCCACCGCCGTCTTACCAAATTGCTGCAAATGCTCCAGTATCGCCGCCTGCCGTTGCTTAGGTTTCATCACGATTTCCGCTCAAATTTTCAGATAAATTCACTCGCCATCATTCTTTTTGAAAGATAATAGCTTTTAAAGTGAAAATATCATGATTTCGATTCAATCGCTAATGATAGTGCGGTTTGAATATTCGGATCTTTCGGGAAGATCACACCTGTCATTAATTGTTCGCGTTTCATTCCATTAAGAGCAGTAAAGGGCTGAGGACGGGCAAAGATGGTCAGTCCGCGCAGCAGAAAACCCGCGCAGACCTTTTCTTCTTTATCGAAAGCCAGCGCCAGCACAACGCGCGGTTTGAAGCGACCGCCCGAACGCCCGACGCCCACTGAACCGCATAAACACAGCTGGTCAAACGCGTGATTGAAACGCTGCAACTGCCACCAGCCCAACACAATCTGCGCTACCCATGCCAGCATCGCGCACACAATCAGTGCTGAAGTCGAGGTCATCGTTTTCTCCTTAAAAAACCCGCCCCGGTCTCAGACAAGGGCGGATGGCATCAGAACATGACCTGGCCGCCGGTAATATTGATTGACTGGCCGGTACAGTAAGACGCTTTATCACTGGCGTAAAACAACAACATATCCAGCACATCCTGATAGTCACAACCGCGTTTGAGCGGCACTTTATCAATGTAATACTGTTCTACTTCGTCGGCCTGAATGCCGAGTTTCTTAGCGTATTGCGGTAATAATGACTGGAACATCGGCGATTTCAGCAGGTTCCCTAACATCAGCGAATGGACAGTAATACCGTATTCCGCCAGATCCAGCGCCAGAGATTGCGTCAGCCCCACGCCGCCGAATTTCGCCGCACTGTAACCCGCGTTGTGTTTGCTGCCCACTTTGCCGGATTTGGAGTTGATCTGGATGATGCGACCCGGAATTCGGTCGCGGATCATCAGACGGGAAAACTCCCGGGCGCAAAGGAAATACCCGACCAGATTCACCTGAAGTGAGAGATCAAAATCATTGAGAGCAAAGTCGGTAATCGGCGAGGCCTTCGCCATTCCCGCGCTGTAGACCAGCAAACTGACGCCGCCAAAGGTCTGATCCACCGCCTTCGCCAGCTTTTCAACGCTACTTTCATTCGTGGCATCGACAACAAATCCAAATGCCCTTTCGTCTCCAAACTGCTGATTAATCTGTGCCGCAACTTCTGTGGCATTCTTTTCATTCAGATCTGCCACCGCAACCCGATATCCGGATTCAGCCAGCCCCTGACAGAGAAATGCGCCCAGCGTCTGCCCACCGCCGATCACGACTGCAACCTGTTCCATAACTGACTCCTGACTTTAGTGTTGATCGATAAATTTCAATATGCTGCCCAGCGGAATGTCTTCAGGCGTTACGCCTTTTACATGTACGCAGCCGGGATATTCCGCCTCCGCGCTGCCGTCAAAACGCAGCGTGATATGTCCGAGTTCGCGCAGGTTTTGCATCGCCACCTCGCCCACGGCGGTCACCGGATAAAGCACATCAGCCAGTTCCATGCAGGCTCCGCGATGCAGTTCGCCTTCGGTCTGGCCGTGCTGATGAATAAAACAATAATCCTGAATATCAGCCGGTGCGCCTTCGCGGAATGTAATCAGCATCTGATCGGATAACGCCTCGCGGGCAAAGTCTCCGATATGCGTAATCCTGGTTTGATAAATAGTTTGCATGGTGACTCCTTACTGATAGATGAAGGCGGACGCGGCCCAGGCGATAAGCACCGTCGGGGCACCGGTGAGGAAACGGCTGACCAGCACGGACGGCACACCGACGCGAACGGTGTCCTGCTTGGCTTCTGCCAGTGAAAGCCCGACCGGAATGAAGTCGCAAGCCGCCTGCGCGTTAATCGCAAAGAGAGCCGGTAAAGCCAGATGCGGCGGAATATTGCCCAGCCCGATCTGAACGCCGACCAGCACGCCGATGACCTGCGCGATCACCGCACCGGGGCCGAGGAAAGGAGACAGCAGCGGGAAGGAGCAAATCAGCGCCAGCAACACCAGTCCGACAGGACTTTTGGCCAGAGGCGTCAGGCCGTGCGCCACCAGGTCGCCAAGACCAGACGCCATAATGATGCCAATCAGTGCCGCCACAAACGCCATAAACGGCAGGATAGTTTTGAGCACCGTATCAATGGTATCGCGCCCCGCCTGGAACAGCACCGCGACGCCCGATCCCATGCCCATTCCGACTTTTGCCAGCAGTCCGTCACTTTGCTCGGTGATTTTTTTGGTGGTGTCGTAGTCTCTTACAGCCGCTGTAGGTGCGGGTTTACTGTCCACCGGTGCCGGTTTTTCGCGTTCACTGGTATCGAAAACGATGTCGTGTTCACGCACACCGGAGACATAAATGTCTTCAGTAATAAACTGTGCCAGCGGGCCGGATTTGCCGGTCGAATGGATGTTCACGGTCGGGATCCGACGTTTTGGATAAATACCGCAGCGCAGCGTTCCGCCGCAGTCGATCACCGCCACTCCGATTTCTTCTGCCGGGGGCTCACCTTCTTTAAAACCATCAACGGTTTCCCAACCCGTCAGTTCCGCCAGTTTGTCGACGATCGCCGGACGCGTGCCCGCCGTGATATACACAATTTTTTTGCCTGGTACGGCCTCAATCAGTAACGGACCGCCCCAGCCACCTTCACCCCGGTTAATTCGAATGGTAACGCTCATTTTCTGCTCCGCGTTTAAAGTTGAACCTGACGATCAAGCTGAATGCCCATCTTCCTTTCGAAGATGCGCGTCGTGAGATCGGTCACCCAACCCCGGAAGAAGTTGGTCACCATGCCGACGAGGAAATAGCTGACCGCCAGTGGCCCGAGCGGTAATCCCAACGTGGTCAGCCCGCTGGCCACGCCGAGATAAACGAACAGTTCGCCAGGATTAATGTGCGGGAATAATCCGTTCATGGAATGGCAGCTGTAGGAACCCGCCGCATAGTAACTCGGCTTGTAAATCTCAGGCATGAAGCGCCCGAGACTCAGCGTCATCGGGTTACAAAAAACAAATGTGCCGATGACCGGCAACAACAGATAACGTGAAACCGGATTTCCGGCACAGCGCTGCGCCAGACGTTCGATCCTGCGCTGACCCACAAAAACGATCAGCGCATTCATGACCACCAGCAAACTGATTAAGAGCGGTAAAATGCCGGTTACCATACCGACAAAAACCTCTCCCCCTTTTTGAAACAGGCCGATAAACCATTCGGCACCGTGTGTAATCACTTCAATCATCTTGTTCTCCTGTAGGGATACGTGAGCTTTAAGCTTTCATGTTTTGTCACTCCACGCTGAAAATATAATCATATTGAACTCATAATAATTCCATATTGATCACATTTCGAAAGATTTATCTTTCGAAATGAAATTTTTATAATCAAGTACTGGCAGAGAATTAAAACGGGCGGGAATGGCAGGTAAAAAAAATGGCCCGGAGAATAGTCTCGGGCCATTTTTTCAGGGAATTACAGAAAGGAAATTAGAAAGAAGCTTATGCCGACACCGTAAACCCGAGCATCATGCCGGTATCTTCGTGTTCCAGCAGATGGCAATGCGCCATATAGGCATGCTGTTTATCCGCCAGGTGACTGAAGCGCACCAGCACTTCGCTGCGGGCGCCTTCGACGCGGACGATATCTTTCCAGCCCTGACGGTGCGGCGCGACCGGCTGGCCGTTTTCAGAAAGAATACGGAATTGTGTGCCGTGGATATGGAACGGATGCAGCATCATGTCGCCTTCGCCGGAAATCGTCCATTTCTCGTATTGCCCTTGTTTCACATCGAACGCAGGCACGTTCATGTCGTAGGCTTTGCCGTTGATTTTATTGCCCTGCATGAAATCGTAACTTCCGGCCGCTTTGCCCATGCCCATTCCGGCCATACCGCCGTGGCTGTCATGGCCTGAACCGGACATCCCCGGCATTGCCGCCATATCCATATCACCGCCGCCGTGATCCATGCTCATGCCGGCCATCGCGCTGTGACCGTAACGTTTCATCAGCGCCGCCATTCCCTGTTGATCCAGCTGCGGATCCATCATCAGTTGCAACCAGCGGGTCGGCAGATTATCAGTAGAAACCAGCGCCGGAACCGGCACCAGCGTGTCCGGCAGTGAACCGCCGCTTTGGGTCAATGTCGGCTGAATGCGTAGTACCGGCAACGGCTTGTCGAACGGTGCCAGCGTCATACCCATTTGTTTCACCGGCAATGTGACCAGATCAAACGCTTTACCGTCGCTGCAATCAATCAGCACTTCAAAACGTTCCCCCATCAGCAACGGCAAATCACTGACTTTTACCGGCTCGGAAAGAAAACCGCCGTCGCTGGCGATCACGTACATCGGCCGCTGGTCGCTGGTGGCGATGTGCAGCGAGCGCGCATTGCAGCCGTTAAGCAGACGAAAGCGCACCCAGCCGCGCGAAATGCCGTGCTGCGGATAAATCGCGCCGTTAGTCAGCATGTGCTCGCCGAACCAGCCGATGGCGGCAGTCATCACGTCCATCTGGTAATCAATCTGTCCGGCGTCACTGAGGCGTTTGTCCTGCAAAATGACCGGGATATCATCCACGCCCCAGCGTTTCGGGATCTGTAATGCGTCGCTGCCTTCATCTTCAATCAGGACTAATCCGGCCAGCCCCATTGCCACCTGATAGCCGCTGGTCTGATGCGGATGCGGGTGAAACCAGCAGGTCGCGGCGGGTTGTTCGAGCTGCAAACTCACGCTGCGGCTCTGGCCCGGCGCGATCAGCCCCTGAGGATCGCCGTCAATGTCACCAGGAATTTCCAGCCCGTGCCAGTGAACGGTGCTCGCGACGTCCAGATTGTTTTTGACCGTGACATTGAGCGGTTTGCCCCGCCGCACGCGCAGCGCAGGCCCCAGCAGATTGCCGTTCACGCCCCAGGTTTGTGTATTCACCCCGGGCAGAAACTGGCTCTGACCACGTTGCAGGGAAAGCGAAATCGCGCTGCGGGCATCCGGTTCAAGCAGTGTGGGAATGGGCAACGCCGGGCGGTCAGCGGCCAGCGCAAACCGGCTCCAGCCGGGTAACGTACTGGCGGCGCCCAGGAGCGTTGTCCACTTCACGAAATCGCGACGGTTCATGTTCAGTCCTTATGATGGAAAATTGCCAGACGAACGGCATAAAACTGCCATAATAGTACGACAGCCTAAACCCTCCACTAAGGGGAAGGTCAAGTGGCGGGCACGCAGAAAAGAAATTTGGTGCCACTCATCGCAAATATGGTAACGTCATTTCGATTCGCTTTGAGCCAGGTTTTTCTAATCTTTCAATCTAAAAGAACAAGAACACTTCCATGAAAAGAACAACATTGTGTTTGCTGTTACTGTCGCTGCTCGGCTTCTCCTCCGCCAGTCAGGCGTTGAGTGAGTCAGAAGCAGAAGATCTGGCGGATCTGACCGCAGTCTTCGTTTATTTGAAAAATAACTGCGGCTACGAACAGTTGCCTAATACCCAAATCAAACGGGCGATCGTCTTTTTCGCACAGCAGAATCGCTGGGATCTGAGCAACTACAACAGCTTCAATATGCAGGCAATGGGTGAAGACAGCTATCGCGACCTGAGCGGCATCGCAGTTCCGAAACCGGCCAAATGCAAATCTCTGGCGCGCGATTCACTGAGTCTGCTGGCTTATACCAACTAAATTTCCCCCGCAGTGCTCCGTCAGTCTGATGCCGGAGCGTTTCATTTCCCCTCTCCGGATCCGCGTCACACCTCACTCAGCTACAATTAAGCTAAATTTATCTGTTTGAAATTCAACCGTGCATGCGCAGGCAGAGTTAGCTATCATGTGCGCCCATTTTTATGGCTGCGAATGCTCAGGAGAAACAAAGACATGTCCCGGAACTCGTCACCCAAAGAAATATGGTATGAGACGCTGCACGCCCATTTTGGCCAGTACTTCAGCGTCGAAAAAGAGTTGTACCGTGAGAAAACTGAACACCAGGATCTGGTGATTTTTGAGAATGCGGCGCTGGGCCGCGTGATGGCGCTCGACGGCGTGGTGCAAACCACCGAACGTGATGAATTTATCTATCACGAGATGCTGACACACGTTCCGTTACTGGCGCACGGCGATGCCAAAAAAGTGCTGATCATCGGCGGTGGCGACGGCGGAATGCTGCGTGAAGTCTGCCGTCATAAAGGCGTGGAATCGGTCACGATGGTGGAAATTGATGCCGGCGTGGTGGAGTTTTGCCGCCAGTATCTGCCCAATCATAATGCCGGTGCTTACGATGATGCCCGTTTCAATCTGGTGATTGAAGATGGCGTGAATTTCGTGAATCAGACCGCTGAAACGTTTGATGTGATTATCTCCGACTGCACCGATCCGATCGGTCCGGGAGAAAGCCTGTTCACCTCGGCCTTCTACGAAGGTTGCGCGCGTTGCCTGAAACCGGGCGGCATTTTCGTGGCGCAAAACGGTGTCTGCTTCCTTCAGCAGGATGAAGCGGTCAACAGCCACACCAAACTGAGCCACTATTTCAGTGATGTCAGTTTCTATCAGGCCGCGATCCCGACCTATTACGGCGGCATCATGACCTTCGCCTGGGCGACCAATAACCCGGCTTACCGCCAGATCGACAGCCAGACATTGCAGGCGCGCTTCGACGCCGCAGGCATTACCTGTCGCTATTACAATCCGGCGATTCATCACGGCAGCTTTGCGTTGCCGCAGTATTTACTGAATGCCCTGTCAGCTGCGCGCTGATACCGCATCCGTAAGGGGGTGAACTAAATTGCAAAAACTAAAACTGCATGGCTTCAATAACCTGACCAAAAGCCTGAGTTTTTGTATCTACGATATCTGCTACGCCAAAAGCGCAGCCGATCGTGACGGCTATATTGCCTACATTGACAAAGAATATAACGCCAACCGCTTAACCGAGATCCTCACCGAAACCTGTTCGATTATCGGTGCTAACATTCTTAACGTTGCGCGGCAGGATTACGAACCACAGGGCGCCAGCGTCACGATTCTGGTGAGCGAAGAGCCGATTGACCCCTGTGATGTCGATACCACCGAACATCCTGGCCCGCTGCCGAATTCCGTGGTTGCGCATCTCGATAAAAGCCACATCTGTGTGCATACCTATCCGGAAAGCCATCCTGAAGGCGGACTGTGTACGTTCCGCGCCGACATAGAAGTGTCCACCTGTGGCGTGATTTCACCGCTGAAAGCGCTGAACTATTTAATCCACCAGCTGGAATCTGACATCGTCACCATCGATTACCGCGTCCGCGGTTTTACCCGTGACGTGAACGGCGTGAAGCACTACATCGACCATTCCATCAATTCGATTCAGAACTTTATGTCGCAGGACATGAAAGGGTTGTACAAGATGATGGACGTCAACGTGTATCAGGAAAATATCTTCCATACCAAGATGTTACTGAAAGAATTCGATCTCAAGCATTATCTGTTTAATGCAAATCCGGAAGAACTGACTGGGCAGGAACGCAAGGAAATCACCGATTTGCTGTACAAAGAAATGCAGGAAATCTACTACGGCCGGAATCTCCCTGCCGTCTGATCGGCACATAAAAGAAAAGGCCGGGCATCGCGGGATGTCCGGCCTTTTTTTATCGTGAATTCTCAGCTGGTTTCAGGCCAGAGTCAGCGTAAATGGCTGTTCTACCAGCAATTGTCTGATTTCTGAGTTCAGACCTTTATCGGTGATAATGTCAGTCATCCCGGCCAGCGGCGTGACACAAAAAAGCGAGTACGCACCATATTTACTGCTGTCAGCCAGCAACACCCTGCGGCGCGCATTAATGGCAAGATCCTGCTTGAGCCCGGCTTTTTCTTCTGTCGGCGTGGTGATGCCTTTATCCAAACTCCACGAGTTACAACTGATAAACGCGATATCCGGATAGACGCTGCGCAGCAACCGGCGGCCATGCTCGCCGACGCATGACTGACTGCTGTCGTCGATACGTCCGCCAATAATGGTCACTTCGATTTGTTTAAATTCCGATAAAAACAGCGCGATACGCAAATCGGCTGTAATGACCCGCAGAGGCAAATGGGTCAGATTGCGCGCCAGTTCAAGCATCGTGGTGCCTGCATCGAGAACGACGGCATCGCCCGGTTTTACCATAGCAGCAGCGACTTCGGCGATGGCCTGTTTTTCCTGCAGGCTGCGTTGAAGCTTTTCATTGGTCGTCGGCTGGCTGGGAATGAAGCGGTTGAGCGTCACACCGCCGTGGCTGCGGCTGATGACACCCTGCTCGTCCAGTTTGATCAGATCCCGGCGAATGGTCGCCGGGGAGGCCGCAATAGCGGCAACCAGTTGTTCAACGGTGACCAGATTATGGCTTTTCAGATAATCCATAATCTGATCGAGGCGGCTTTGTCCGGTCAACGTGATTCCTTTTTTCCCTGCGCCGCTGGCGCAGAATTACGCCAGTTGTACGGCTAACTGAATGGAGATCGCCATGCTCTCAGACTTGGCTTTTCCTGTCCACGCAATATCAAATGCGGTGCCGTGGTCTGCCGACGTACGAATGAAAGGCAGGCCCGCCGTAATGTTCACGCCGTCATAGAATCCCATCAGTTTCAGCGGAATATGTCCCTGATCGTGATACATCGCCACCACCATGTCATACATCCCTTCGTAGGTTTGCAGGAACACGGTATCCGGCGGACAAGGCCCGGCAACATTAATGCCTTTAGCTTTCATTTTTTCCACAGACGGCCCGACAATCCTGATTTCTTCATCGCCGAACAATCCGTTCTCACCGGCATGCGGATTCACACCCGCCACCGCGATACGCGGGTTTTCGTAACCGACGCGACGCAGGAAGGTATCTGCCATCTGAATAACAGTTTCCACGCGCCCGGCGTTAAGCGTATCGAGGAACTTGCGCAGGGCAATGTGCGTGGTGACATGAATGACTTTCAGCTTGTCGGTGTAAAGCACCATCGCGTAATCGCGGCTGCCCGTTAGTTTCGCCAGCAATTCCGTATGACCCGGATAAATATGCCCGGCAGAATGCATCGCTTCTTTATTAAGAGGAGCGGTAGCGATGGCCTGAACGTGTCCGGCCATCGCCAGTTCGGTGGCGCGTTTCACACAGCGATAGGCCAGATCACCCGCTTCTTTCTGCACTTTTCCCGGTACCAGCGTCTGCGGATCCGCCAGTGGTTCGTCAATCACGTTGATGACGCCCGGCGCGAAATGTGCCTGCGAAACGTCATCGATAATGCGTAATTCAGCGGCTGGCGTGATCCCGAGAGCGAGGATCCGGCGGAAAGTCGCCGCGCATCCGACAACTACCGCAGGCGTACCGGACAACTCACCTTCAGCTAACGCTTTAATGATAATTTCAGGGCCAATACCGGCAGGATCACCCATGGTTACTGCAATAATTTTAGTCACTCAATTTCTCCTCAATAAAGCGTAAAACTTCAAATAGCGTATTTTCAGTGCCGAACCCACCCGCTTTGGTCATAACCGGCAAACGGTTTAGCGGGCTGTCGAGTAAAAATCCCCACGGAACACAGCCTGCAATCTGTCCTTTGATTTCAAATCCTTTCGCACCCAGCGCCCGGGCAACGGCCAGCGCAATATCTCCGCCGGACAGATATAGTCCGCCCGGTTTCGTCTCCGGTTGCTGTAAAACGTTCTGAATCAGTTGCCCGAGAAAGACGGCAATGAGCCCGCCCATTTGCGGGCGGCTGATGTGATTTTGCTGGCAAAACTGGGCAACGGAATGCCGCTGCTCTTCACTCTGGCGGGTACGGATAAAACAATGTTTGCCCTCTGCGATGGCGTGGCGAATTTCAGCAGAAAGCGTCGTCAGCAGCCGGTCTGAATCCGCAGAGAAGAGCCGGAGAACATCAATATCAATCAGTGAAACGGGGCGGTGTTGTTGTACAAAAGTAATCTGCTGCGCCGCGATTTCACTCATTGAGCCGACAACCGCCAGCAGCGGTGCGGCTGTGCGTTCAGTGATATTCTCAGGCGAGGTTTGCGGCGTCAGGCAATGTTGCGCCAGCGCATGGCTCAGGCCGGAAGCACCGACCAGCAGCGGTCTGAATGGCAAACTTTCTGCGGCATGAATAATCAGTTTCAGATCTTCTGCGGACTGACTGTCGGCCACGACAATGCGAACACCCGAGGCCGTCAGCGCGAAAAGCTGTGCCTGAAAATCCCCCGAACGCAGCACCTCAAGGCTGATGTGATGCTGGCGCATCGACGTCTGTTCAGCCAGACGTGCGCCGACGCTGGCCGTGCTGACCGGCGTTTTCGGGTCTGTGGCGAATTCAGTTTCCGTCAGTAAGCGGCCATTCACGTAGCAAAGCCCGTCTTTTATCACTCGCCCGAGTTCGGGTACGGCGGGCGCGATAATCGCCAGCGGGCAATCGAGTGCCATCAGCACAGCTTCGGTTTCTGCCCCCAGATTCCCGCGCAGCGTAGAGTCGATTTTCTTGAAGACCCATCCTTTCTCAGTGGAAAGCGGTGACCCGGCCAGCACAGCCTGCGTGACTTTTTCCGCGGCATCCTCTGCACTCATAGCCCGGCTGTCGGTGCTGTAAATCAGTGCATGACCGGTGCCCACTTTTACCACGCTGCCAGTGACATCAAACTGCACACATACCGACATTCCCTGCGCCACCAGCGCCACGCCAGTATCATTCGCGCCGGTAAAGTCGTCGGCAATCACCAGCAGCCCGGCGGATTTCTGAAGTGCTGTATGAGTTACGGTTTTGGCCATCGTGGCTCCGTGATGAATGAGGTTGGGTTAATCTTGCTGGTTATGATTATATTCAATCATGATTGATTATATGTGAGCAAGTTCAAATTATTCAACTTCAATTTCGCCTATAAATTGCCCTGACGATGTGAGGAGTATCGACCTTTGATGATTGAACTCACTCTTACTAAAGACTCAGACGGCAGGAAAAAGGCATGAATATAGACAGCACGATCATCAGCGGTTATCAGTCATTACAGGACATCGGCTACTTGCTGGCCGGAAAACGTCAGGTTTTACTGGTCAGCGACAAAAACATTATTGGCCTGCCGCCGGTGCAATCGCTGATAGGCCAGCTGGATAACGCAGGCTGCGAGGTGAGCATTATTGATAGTGTGCCGCCGGAACCGAACCAGCATGACGTCGCCGCTATCCTGAAAACACTGCATCAGCCGCAGGTCGATCTGGTGATTGGCGTCGGCGGCGGAAGCGTGCTGGACGTCGCAAAGCTGCTTTCGATTCTGTGCGCCGGAGATGAAACCGTCACGCTCGACAGTCTGCTGGCGGGCGAAAAACCGCAACACCGTACGACGTCGTTACTGATCCCAACCACTGCAGGCACCGGCTCAGAATCCACACCAAACGCGATTCTGGCGATCCCCGAAAAGGAAACCAAAATAGGCATTATCACGCCGGTCATGCTGCCCGATTATGTTGCGCTGGTGCCTGAACTGGCCACCAGCATGCCCGCGCGCATCGCGGCGTCTACCGGCATCGATGCGCTGTGCCATCTGTTCGAATGCTTCACGTCGGTCATGGCTAACCCGGTCAGTGATAACTTCGCGCTGGTCGGCATGAAGAAGCTGTTTGCCAGCCTCGAAACGGCCGTTGCCGAACCGGAAAATCTGCAGGCGCGGCTGAATATGCTGTGGGCGTCATATTACGGCGGCGCATCGATTGCCCATGCGGGCACCCACCTGGTTCACGCTATGTCCTATCCGCTCGGCGGCAAATATCACATTCCTCACGGGGTAGCGAATGCCATTCTGCTCGCGCCTTGTATGGCTTTTGTCAGGCCTTCAGCCGTGAATAAATTTGCGCAGGCCTATGACTTAATTCCAGATGCCGACCGGACATTACGTGAAGAAGAAAAATCCCATGCGCTGGTGGAATATTTTGACGCGCTGGTCCATCGCCTGGATTTGCCGGTCAAATTAAGCCAGCTGAATATCACACCTGACGACATTCCTTATTTGTCGCAGGGGGCAATAGAGGTACAACGTTTAATTAAAAATGTACCGATGCCGGTCAGCAAAAATCAAATAGCGGAAATTTACCGCAGCATTCGTTAACCCCTTATTTCATATCCGATTACAACGACGTAAAGAGAATAAAATGAATAATATTACCGGAGTCTATACCGCCATTGTGACGCCGTTCTCCGCCAGGGGAGAACTCGACGGTGACGCATTGCGCCAGCAGGTAAAACGCCAAAAACAGGCAGGAAATAATATTTTCTGTAACGGCACTAACGGCGAATTCTTTATGCTCAGCGAGCAGGAAAAAATTCAAGTCACAGAGATTTGTCTCGAAGCCGCGGGCGATGACACGGGCGTGATGTCGCATGTCGGCGAGATTTCTACCCGCGACACCATTCGTCTGGGAAAACAGATTGAGAAACTCGGCGTGCGTGCCGTGTCGGTGATTACGCCGTGGTTTGCGGCGTTACGCCCACAGGAGTTGATTGCGCATTTCCGCGCCGTCGCCGATGCGCTGACGGTGCCGGTGTATCTCTACAACATTCCGGCAAGAACCGGTAATACGCTGACGCCAGACGTAGTCCGCGTACTAGCCGATCATCCTAATATCAAAGGGATTAAAGACAGTGCTGGTTCGTACGAGAGCCTGCACGGTTTCCACGAAGTCAGCCAGCAGTTTGCTGATTTTGACGTGCTGACCGGGCCGGATTCACTGATTTATCGCGGTTTCACCGAAGGCAGCGCCGGCTGCATTTCCGGTATCGCCAATATCATCCCCGCACAGGTAAACGCTGTTTACCACCACCTGCAGGAAAACCAGCCTGCCGCCGCCGAAGCGGTTCAGGCAGACATCAATAAGATCCGCACCGATTTATACAGCATTGCGTTTTCACCGGCCGTGGTTAAAAAAGCCGTGAATATGCTCGGGTTTAACGTGGGTGAAAGCCGGTATCCGGTGGAATTCACGCAGGACGATACACAGAAGATCCTGACCGTCATAAAAGAATTTAATTTGCGCGGCTAAACGCGCCTTACCTGACGAATCTACCGATCTCCTGCGCATGAAAGTGCGCAGGCAGGGTCCCCTACGCGCTGTGTGAGGAAAAAATGAAAGAATTTAGCTCATCAGATACGTTAATTATTATTGGCATTGTGCTCGCCTACATCCTGTTCACCACCTGGCTGACCTACCGGTTGCGCAGTAAAACCAGCGGCGATTTCATGGAAGGTTCGCGCGCAATGCCTGCGTTTATTGTCGGCGTGCTGCTGATGTCGGAATACATCGGTGCCAAATCCACCATCGGAACGGCGCAGGCGGCTTTCGAAGGCGGTTTTGCAGCGTCCTGGTCGATTTTGGGTGCCGCCATCGGCTTCCCGATTTTTGGTCTGCTGCTGGTCAAACGTATTTATAACACCGGAAAAATCACGATTTCGGGCGCAATTGCTGAGAAGTACGGCAACACGACCAAGAACATCATTTCAATCATCATGATTTACGCCCTGCTGCTGGTTAACGTCGGGAACTACGTGAGCGGTGCAGCGGCCATTTCTACCGTACTGAAAGTGAATCTGCCGGTGGCAGCCTTTATCACCGCCGTCGTAAGTACGTTCTACTTTGCGTTCGGCGGCATGAAAGGTATGGCGTGGGTGACGATGCTGCACAGCGCTATCAAGTACATCGGCGTGCTGGTGATTTTAGGCATCGCCTTGCACATGACCGGTGGCGTGATGCCGATGGTCAAAGAGATGCCAGATTTCTACTGGACGTGGGACGGCAGCATTGGCGCCAGCACCATCTTCGCCTGGCTGATTGGCACCATCGGTTCTATTTTCTGTACACAGTTCGTCATTCAGGCCATCTCTTCCACCAAAAGCGCGGAGTCAGCCAAGCGTGCTACCTGGGTCGCGTTCTTCTTCTGCGTACCGATTGCGCTGGCGATTGGCATGATCGGCGTGGCGGCTAAATTCCTGCACCCCGACATGAACAGCCTGTATGCGCTGCCTGTCTTTATTCAGGACATGAATCCGTGGCTGGCAGGTCTGGTGACCACGTCGCTGGTGGCTTCGATATTCGTCAGCGTCAGTACCGTTGCGCTGGCCATCGCCTCGCTGATTGTGAAAGATTTCTACGTGCCTTACCGCAATCCAACGCCTGAGCGTGAATTCAAAATGACGCGCTGGTTGTCGCTGCTGATTGGTTTCCTGCCACTGATTTTCGTACTGCTGGTACCGGAAGTGCTGAAACTTTCCTTCTTCACCCGCGCAATCCGCCTCTCGATTTCCGTGGTTGCGGTCATGGCTTTCTACCTGCCGTTCTTCAAAAGCGCGCGCGGTGCGAATGCCGGCCTGATCGGTGCCTGCGTCGTGACGTCCGTATGGTATGTACTCGGCGATCCATTTGGTATCAACAATATGTACATTGCGCTGATCACGCCGGCCATCATTATGGTGATTGACCGTTTGATCCCGCAGCGAGCCGTTAAAAGTAAAAATGCACAAATTATTCAAAAGTCTGGAGCTTAAAGATGACCACTGAAACGTTAACCGTCGAACGCAGCGGAAAAATCCACATCCCGGCAAACGACGCCGCACGTCGGGACGCCATGTTGCCGTCTGATTGCCCGCAAAATCATGCCGCCAATCTGCTGCCTTTGCCCGACGGCAGCCTGCTGTGTACGTGGTTTGCCGGAACTCAGGAAGGGATCGCGGACATCTCGATTTATCTTTCACGCCTGGAAAAAGGTGCGCAAGTCTGGAGCCAGCCAGTAAAACTCTCTGAAGATGCCAGCCGTTCCGAACAGAATCCGGTGCTGTTTCTCGCTCCTGATAATGTGCTTTGGCTGATGTACACCGCGCAGAAATCGGGGAATCAGGACACCGCCATTGTGCGTTTCCGTCAGTCGCAGGATCTGGGCAAAAGCTGGGGCGAAATTGGCACGCTGCTCGGTCAGCCCGGCACGTTTATTCGCCAGCCGGTAACGGTACTCGCGAACGGCGACTGGCTGCTGCCGGTGTTTTATTGCCGGACGCAACCCGGTGAAAAATGGGTCGGCAACAATGATGACAGCGCGGTCAAAATTTCCAGCGATAAAGGCAAAACCTGGCGCGATGTCGCTGTGCCGGAAAGCACCGGCTGCGTACACATGAATATTACGCCGCTGCACGACGGCAGCCTGCTGGCGTTGTACCGCAGCCGCTGGGCAGACTTCATCTATCAGAGCCGGTCTGTCGATGGCGGCAATACGTGGACTGCGCCGCAGCCGACGGGGCTGCCTAACAATAATTCGTCCATTCAGGTCACCACGCTCACCAACGGCCATCTGGCACTGGTGTTTAACAAGATGAGTGCGGCAGATGCCAGTGAACGTCGCGCGTCTTTGTATGATGAAATTGAAGATGAAGAAGACGATGCCCGCTCTGAAGCGCCGGTGGAAACCGGCGGTCGCAGCGCGTTCTGGGGCGCGCCGCGTGCGCCGATGACGCTGGCGATTTCTGAAGACGACGGCCGCACATGGCCTTACCAGCGCAATCTGGAAACCGGTGACGGCTACTGCATGACCAACAATTCGCAGCAAAAACTGAACCGTGAGTTCTCATATCCGAGCATTAAACAGGGGCTGAACGGTGAACTTCACATCGCGTTTACCTGCTACCGTCAGGCGATCAAATACGTCTGCGTCGATGAATCCTGGGTAAAAGGCTGATCCCTCAGGCCCGCTGTCGCGGGCTTTCTTTATCAGGAGCTAAACATGATTACAGGTCATTTACAGGCGCTGGAACTGGCCACATTACCCGATGCACTTCGCCAGATCCTGACACTACCGGCGTGTTCACTGGACGCACTGCGCGCGCGGGAAGACGGGCGTTTTCAGCCGGAAGGCGCTGAGTGGTTTTGCACGATTGGCAACGCGAATACGTCACCGGCGGCGGAACGGCATACGGAATTTCATCGCGACTGGCTGGATATTCAGGTCGTGCTGGAAGGCGAGGAAATCATTGGTTTTGATACGCGAAACGTCACCGGGCAGCCCGCCACCGAACGGAAACCCGATCTGTTTATTCTTGAAGACCCTCAATTGCCGAAAGAGATTTTACTGCGCAGCGGGGATTTTGTGACGTTCGCCCCGGGCGAACCGCATCGCGCATTGTGTTGTACAGACCGCCCGGCCGTTGTGCGCAAAGCCGTTTTCAAAGTTCCGGCTTCGGCATTCAGGAGATAAGTCATGACCTCTGTTCCTGTCAGACATGCACTGGTGACCGGTTGCAGTTCAGGCATTGGCGAAACGGTGTGCCAGACACTGCTGGCACAGGGCTGGAAGGTGACCGGGCTGGCGCGCCGCGAGGTGAGTTTCCCGCACGCTAATTTCACCGGAATTGCACTCGATATCACCGATACGGCAAAACTGACCGCCCTGCTGGAAACGCTTTCCGGCGTTGACGCGCTGATCCACGCGGCGGGCATGATGAAAGCGGCGCCGCTGGGGCAACTGGATACGCAGGCCAGCGCAGCACTGTGGCAGCTGCATGTTGGCGTTGCAGAAGTTCTGGCCAACCGGCTGGTGGACAAAATGCCGGACGGTGGCCGCATCGTATTGCTGGGCAGCCGCACTTCTTCCGGCGTTGCCGGTCGCAGTCAGTATGTCGCGACTAAATCGGCCATGTTCGGAATGGTGAGAAGCTGGGCGGCGGAGCTGGCACCGCGCGGGATTACCGTCAATATTGTTGCGCCCGGCGCGACGCAGACGCCTATGCTGGAAAATCCGCAACGCCAAAGTTCACCGCCGAAGCTGCCGCCAATTGGACGTTTTATCCAGCCGCAAGAAGTCGCCGACCTGGTTTGCTATTTACTCTCCCCTTCAGCATCGGCAATCACCGGCCAGCAATTAATTATTTGTGGCGGCGCATCGCTGTAACTCAATAAGCATTACTTAAGTAAAATAATGTAGCCGTCTTAAAAACCGGCTACACTTCTTAAGACAAATTAATATTTAAAACCCAATAAAATCCTTACTTAAACCAAATTATTCGATCAACGATCTGCGAATTAAGCTAAATTATAAAACTAATATACAGACTATAAATCAAATCAAACTTATATATCACCATTAATTTAACTTACCGCAGATCAAAATATCACTATTTTCTTAAAATTCGATAAATTCCTTTATCTATATCCCTCCGTTTATTAGCATCCCCCTATTGCTTACTAAGCAACCAGCTCCATCCACCAGAAAGCAGAAATAAAAAATGACAATGAGTAAATTAAAGACCGTATCCAGCCTGCTGGTCACGAGTTCTTTATTGGTTTCCGGGGTTTCCCGGGCCGGGGAAAGTTTGTTAAGCAATAATACTGAAGGGATGCGGCACTACGTCAGTTATGGTGCTGAATATTATAAGTGGGACGAATCCGTCGATAATATGGACGGTAAATATGTTGCTGAACATGGCCCGCGCCTGCGTGTTAATTTCGGATCCAATAATTATCTCGATGCCAGAGAAGGTTTATTAAAAGCCTGGGACATGAGCGTGATGTTCGGGATCGTCCGCTATAAAGGCAGCACGCTGGACGATCAGGCCAATGTGCCGAACGGATCGCTTAAGGGGAAAACCTATTACACGGGCTACAGTGCGGATCTGACGCGCGGTTATCGTTACCGGGCATCAGAGAGTGTGTCTTTCGATATGAAAGGTGCACTCGGCGGCCAGGTATGGTTGCGCAACATTCGCTCTGACAATGTCTATATCGCCAGCGAAGATCGAACGCGACGCTATACCGCGGTTGAAGTGTCTTTGCAGCCTTATGCCAAAGCATCACTGGGCGCGAACTGGCAGATGACCGCCGATTCCCGTCTGAGTCTGGAAGGCGGGGCGTTGTATCCGATTAAAACCTGGACGCACAGTAATCAGGGTTCAGTCTGGCTGGAGCCGAAATCTAAGCTCTCGCCATTCACCAGCCTGACCTGGAATATCAACGACGACGTCTTTGTGAAAGCCAGCTACGTGCATCAGAAATACGGTAAATCGGATGAAAAACAGGGTGACCTGAACGGAAACACCGTCGGCTATTACCAGCCTGCGACCACCACGTCCACACTCGGCCTCGAAGTCGGTTTCTACTTTTAATGCATTCTCCTAAAGAGCCAGTTAAGTCGATTGTTGCGGTTTCCACCAACGCAACAATCGCTTATCTTTAAAGCCTTCTTCTTCTGAGGCTTACCTTTCCGATGGATCGTTTCGCCACGCTGTTTGGCGTTCTTGCCATTTTGCTGTGGAGCATGAGCGTGGCGCTCACCCGCAGTCTGTCTGAATCGCTGGGGCCTTTTGGCGCCGCCGCATCAATTTATACCGTCAGCGGGATTATGGTCTGGATGGCGGGCGGAAGACCGTCGCTGCGCGGAGAATCTGCGTCATATCTGATTGTCTGCGGCCTGCTGTTTATATTTTATATGGTGGCGTTTTCACTGGCGATTGGTCTGGCGCATACCCGCCAGCAGATGCTGGAACTCGGGCTGATTAATTATCTCTGGCCGAGCCTGACGCTGCTTTTTGCCGTTCCGTTATTAAAACTGCGGGTACGCTGGTGGATCTGGCCGGGTGTCGTACTGGCTTTTACCGGCGTGCTGTGGGCGATCAGCGGCGGCCACGGGCTGGATATTCATCAGCTGATGCGTAACGTGCGCGGTAATCCGGTGGCCTACAGTCTGGCGCTGGGTGCCGCCGTTTCCTGGGCGCTGTATTCCAATCTGGTCCGCGTTTTATGCAAGGGCAAAGGCGTGCTACCGCTGTTTCTGCTGGCGACCGGTGCGGTGCTGTGGGCGCTGTACTTCACGTATTCTTCGAATCGCATCAGCCTGACGCTACCGGCCATTCTGGAGTTGCTGGCGATGGGCGCGGTGACGGCAATATCTTATCAGTGCTGGGATCTGGCGATGAAAAAAGGCAATGCGACACTGGTCGCGGCGCTGTCGTACTTCACACCGCTCTCTTCGATTCTGATTGCCGGATTGTGGCTGCACACGTTGCCGGGCGCGAGTTTCTGGCCGGGCGTGCTGATGGTGGTCGGAGGTTCGCTGCTTTGCTGGACCGCCTCACGGGGAAAGTAAGTTTTACCGATAAGTCGTGACGAAAGCACGGTATTTGGCGAGGACTTGCAGAAAGTCCTCGACGCCGCAAAACGCCAGACTCTCTTCGTCGTAGTAGCTCATGCCCTCTTCAATCTCATCGCCGTCGAAATCCAGCTGGTTGGCGCGGATCATCACTTCGTCATCGGCCAGCAGCAACGTATATTCATGGCCGACGCGCTGGGTCTGCCGTTCGCTGCCTTTGAGCGCGGCCAGCTCAGCTTCGACAGCATCCAGCACCGTCAGATCGCCCTTCACTTCTTCATTCAGCCAGTGACCAAGCACTTCGTGGCCCATAGAAAAGCGCACTTTGACCTCACCGGTAATATCGCGCAGAAAATCGTAATCCATCATGCCGTCCTTAAATATCATCAAAAGCCACTCATACCTGCTGCATGATACCAATAAAAAAGGCGGAATTTCTTCCGCCTTTCCAGTTTCTGAACCCCGGAGAAGATTAATCCACGGTCAGGCTGACGCTGACTTCATAGGAGAAGGATGGCTTCGTGCTTAACCAGTTTACCCCCGCAAAGCGGATGACACCCCGATAAACACCGGCAGGCAGGCCCGGATTGTCCGCTGATGAATAGTTCAATATAGCGTGAGTACCCGGCCCAGCGTCACAAGAGACAGCTGAGTTGAACGTACGAGTCGTACAATAAGACTGCCGCATGCCACCAAAGGTGACGACCACCTCGTTTCCGTGTTGGTCAGTCAGCGGCGTTGTCAGCGGCGAATTTGTATTTGCCGCGCCAGACCACACCAGAGACGATGGGCCGGTAGTCGGCGACACCGCGATAAAACCTAACTCATTGTAAGCCGTAAATAACGGGGTCGTATATTTAGCGGAGGCACCGCTGACTGCCCAGTCCACATTAAATGAACCGATGAATGTCGTCATGGCCGATTTAGAACTTGTGCCGTAAGTGGCTGTTACCGTCGCATCCCCTTCTTCGGTACCCGAAATCGTCATAGTGGCTACGCCGGACGCGTTGGCCACGCTGGTGCTTTGTCCCAGTGTATTGCGCGTAGTTGCCCAGTTAACTGTCACATTGGGGATCGGATTACCCGTTGCATCCTTCACCGTGGCAGTAAATGTCGTCACGTCGTTGCCGTTATTGGAAACAACCGGCCGGTCCAGCGTCAGTGTGGCAATTTCCGCCGTGCTGAGGTCGGCAATATAGCTCACCTCACCTGCACTTGCGGTTTGCTGCTGCTGGCTGAGCGTTGCTGTCACAATCGCCGTACCGGCTTTGAGCGAAGTGCCTGTCACTGTTGTCGTGCCCGCCTGCGTAGTTTGCGTATTACTGCCCGCCAGAATCACGTTCGGATTATTGCCACTCCAGTCTACGCTGACCGCATTCACCGGGTTGTTGTTGGCATCTTTAACCGTCGCCGTCCAGGAGATAACATCCGTGCCATTTGCCAGCGCCTGAGTTTTATCAGAGGCAAGGGTCAGCTGCGCGGTATTGGCATCAGCCACTATATCTACCGGCAATGTTTTCTGACTGCTGCCGGTGCTGGCGGTCACAACGGTATTTTGCGCCAGTGTTGAGATCAGCGTAGCCGTCGCTACGCCGTTGACATCCGTCACTCCGGATACCGGCGTTAAAACACCTGCCGCATTGTCACTGCTCCAGGTGACCGCAGCCCCCTGAACCGGATGATTATTAGCATCCAGCACCGTTGCGGTCAGGCCGACCGTGTCTTTACCCGCCACTACGGACGCAGTTTTGTCCGCGACCAGCGAATTTATCGTCGCGCTGGCTACGTCTGCCGTAAATGACAAGGTTGAGGACGTTATACTGGCGGCGTTAAACGACGCTTTCACGGTGTAATCCGTGACCTCTGAAGAGGTTAACCGGATAGTGCTTACACCTTGCGCATTGGTTTTAGTACTGCTGGCTGACGTCGTACCGCCGGTCGGGCTCGCCAGCCAGTCAATATCAGCATCCGCCAGCGGATTACCGTTAGCGTCCGTTAACGTTAAACTCAGGGTGATAACATCGGTGCCATTTGCCACTGCCTGAGTTTTATCAGCAGACATCGCGCTAAACTGCGCCGTACTCACATCCGCATTAAATGACGCTGCGGGCGCGATGCTGGCGGTGCCGCCCGGCAGTTGCGCCGAAATAACCACGTCGCCGGCATGAACAGTCGAGACACTCACCTGCGCCTGCCCCTGTGCATCGGTGTTGACGGTGCTGGCGGAAAGCTGCGCAGTGGGCTGATCGCTGCTCCAGCTGACCGGTGCATTCTGTACTTTGTTGCCGTTAGCATCAGTCACCGTCAGGGTGTAGGTGACGGCGTCGGTGCCGTTAGCCAGCGCCTGCGTTTTGTCCTGCTCAAGCCCGGTAATATTCATGCTGGCACTGTCGGCAGTAAATGAGATGAGGTCGGTCATTTTGGCTTCTGTTGTTCCGGCGCGGGCAGAGACTTTCACGTCACCCGCCACCTGTGAAGCCAGCGTGATTTGCGCGTTCCCCAGTTCGTCCGTCGAACCTTGCAGCGCGCTCAGCGTTGCACTCCCCTGCTCCACTTTCCAGTCAACGGTTGCGCCTTGCAGCGGCTGATTTTGGGCATTCACCACACTCGCGATCAGCGTGACTTTATCGGCATTATTTGCCGTTGCCTGCATTTTGTCCGCGTTCAGGCTCATCACCTGCGCAGTGGAAGCATCGGCGCCAAAGCTGAGCGGTTCACTTTGCAGTACACTCCCTCCCTCGATCGTCGCGCTGCCCCGTGTATCCACAACGTTCAGACTGCTGACCGTCACTGTGGCTATACCCTTTTCATCGGTCGTACTTTGTGGCGCTGACAGCCCGATGGCGGCATTATCCGCTTTCCAGGAGACAGTGACGTCCTGATCTGGCAAGCCTTCTGCCGTCAGCACTTCAGCCGTCAGGGTGACCGTATCGGTGCCATTTGCCAGCGCCAGGGTTTTCGATGCGTTCAGCGAACTTAACGAAGGCCAGACCTGCGCATTTTGCAGCACAATTTGCGCGGTTTGCAGGGCATTTTTACCGCTGACCATCGGGGTTATATCAGCAGTCCCCGCGACATTGCCGCTGGTAAAGGTCGCGAGATAAACGCCAGGCGCTGATTCGCTGAAGTTAGAAATAAGGGGATTTTTCACTGCAGTTTGGGACGCTGTGCTGGCACTGGAGGCCGGTGTTAACTTCACAGTAGCCGCCAGTTGCGGGGCAATAGCGGTCACCGGTAACTGATCGGCGCCGGTAATACGCAGTGTCACGGTGGATGTGCTGATGCCATCGGCCAGTAATGTATCGGGACTGACCGTGGTGGAAGACAGCCATGTCGCCGCGTCATAGCCTGTCACGTAGACTTCCATTTCGCTATTGTTCGAGCCGTTGCCTTTGGCGTCAAAGGCTTTACCTCTGACGATGTAATGATTGTTCACCCCGCCGTACTGATAATTTGGCAACGTGATGCTGTACTGGCCAGAGTGTTTATCTTCGGTAATTTTACCGCCGTGTTGCAGGAGTTCATCCGCCTGCCAGTCAATACGATCCAGTCCGTACTTGCTGTTAACCACAACAGAAATCGGGAAGCTGGCGCTTTCTGCGCCTTCGATTCTGGCGGGTAAACCCAGCGAAATCAGATCCTGTTTGCGATAATCCAGCACAATCGTGTTGTTACGGTTGACCAGATCCATACGACTACCGAGCAGCGAGCGCTTCACCGCCACCTGTGACGCATCCAGCTGCTTGTCGAGGCTGACGCCCGGTGCATAACTGAAACTCAGGTTAAACTGAGTATCCCGCGTATCGCCTTTGCCCATTTTCTGACTAACGCCTGCCGTCATGAGCGTAAACGGCGTGTAGTTCAGACCGACAGTGACCGCATAAGGGTCTTTCTGACGGTTATCTTCATCGTTAAACAGATCAACGTTATCGCCGTAGTACTTCTCAAATATCACGCTTGCGCCAAGCTGTGGCCACGCAGGTAAATAACCTTCAGTGCGGATATCAAATCCATTGGCCGCGCGCTCGTCATAATCCTGAAAGCGCTCTGATGCCATCCATTCAGTGAGACGCAGGTAACCATTGGCGGATATTTTTAAATAATCCCAACCTAATTCGCCGCCAACGCCCATACGCTGATGATGATTTTGCGATAACTGACGGTCATAGAATGTATTTGCGCCCCACATCCAGCGCTCATTGAAATGACGATACCCCACACCCGCATTGATAATATCTCGATCGTCCGCGCGGCGGCCACCCAGCTGAGTAAATAACAGGTTAGTTTTGTCGTCGTATATCGGTAACAGAATGTCTAATTCCACCTCTTCCAGAGAGAAATTATTATCTGCTGAAACTTTTACCCGTGCTGTGCCAAATTGATTCAGCCAGGACTCAACGCTTTGCGCCGCCTTGCCAGCAGCCCCCGAAGCCACCATACCTTTCAAGGCATCGCCTGACGACTCACCGGAAAGCAACGCACCAGACTGAGCGGCAAGCCCTGCCAGCGAGGCATCCTGTTCGCTGTCGGGAGTCACACCGGAGGCAGAAGGCGTGCCGGTATTATTGCCAGAAGGTAATTTTTCACCCGGCATTTGCCCGGCGACTACAGAGGGATTGGTTTCAGCAACGGCTTCAAAAGAAAAGGCATACACGCATAGAGAAGAATAAAAAAACTGAACACCAATTTGTAAAAAGCAAATTATTTTTGAGGCGCGCATTGTTTATTTCACTTTATAGTTTTCGATGAAAGCGAAATAAATTGCAGACTGCAGCTATAGTTCGCGGGGAACTAAATTTAAATGATAAAATATTTTGTCACTACTTAATGAATACTTTAGTAAAACAAAAACATTATTAAAATCAATGTGCAATTGAAATTATTAATATAATACCCCATTTAATATAACAAAATGGATTCATAAAAAAAGGGAGACCTAAGCCTCCCTTAAATTAGCGCAGTGAATGTTTACTAGTCAGACTGCGGTCTGGAAAATCACACCGTCAGCTTTATCGGTATATTCACTCAGTTTGTCGAAGTTCAGATAACGGTAAGTATCCACCGCTGTCTTATCGACTTCAGCCATATAGCCGAGATATTCTTCCGGCGTTGGCAGGCGCCCCAGCAAAGACGCGATAGCCGCCAGTTCAGCGGAGGCGAGATAAACATTGGCGCCGTTGCCCAGACGGTTCGGGAAGTTACGCGTTGAAGTGGAAACCACGGTCGAACCGTCGGCTACTCGCGCCTGGTTACCCATACACAGTGAACAGCCCGGGATTTCAACACGCGCACCGCTCTTACCAAAGACGCTGTAATAGCCTTCTTCTGTCAGCTGCGCGGCGTCCATCTTGGTCGGAGGCGCAACCCACAGACGGGTTGGCAACGCGCCTTTATGGCTGTCGAGCAGTTTACCGGCGGCGCGGAAGTGACCGATGTTGGTCATGCAGGAACCGATAAAGACTTCGTCGATTTTGCTGTTCTGTACGGAAGACAGCAGACGCGCGTCATCCGGATCGTTCGGCGCACAAAGAATTGGCTCTTTGATATCCGCCAGATCGATTTCGATGATCGCTGCGTATTCCGCATCCGCATCGGCTTCGAGCAGGCTTGGATTCGCCAGCCACTCTTCCATGCCTTTAATCCGGCGCTCGATGGTACGACGATCGCCGTAACCTTCAGAGATCATCCACTTCAGCAGCACGATGTTAGAGCTCAGGTATTCTTTGATTGGCGCCTGATCCAGTTTGATCGTACAACCGGCCGCTGAACGTTCTGCGGACGCATCCGCCAGTTCAAATGCCTGTTCAACTTTCAGTTCCGGCAAGCCTTCGATTTCCAGAATACGGCCAGAGAAGAGGTTTTTCTTACCCTTCTTCTCAACGGTCAGATGACCTTCTTTGATGGCGTAATAAGGGATGGCATGGACCAGATCACGCAGGGTGATACCCGGCTGCATTTCACCTTTGAAACGCACCAGAACGGATTCTGGCATATCCAGCGGCATTACGCCGGTCGCTGCGGCAAACGCCACCAGACCGGAGCCCGCAGGGAACGAAATCCCGATTGGGAAGCGGGTATGGGAGTCACCGCCGGTACCGACAGTGTCCGGCAGCAGCATTCGGTTCAGCCATGAGTGGATGATACCGTCACCTGGACGCAGGGAAACACCGCCGCGGTTCATAATGAAGTCCGGCAGCGTGTGGTGCGTGGTCACGTCAACCGGCTTAGGATACGCGGCGGTATGACAGAATGACTGCATCACTAAATCAGCCGAGAAACCCAGGCACGCCAGGTCTTTCAGCTCGTCACGGGTCATCGGGCCGGTGGTGTCCTGAGAACCCACAGACGTCATTTTTGGTTCGCAATATTCGTTTGGACGAATACCGGCAACGCCACAGGCGCGCCCCACCATTTTCTGCGCCAGCGAGAAGCCTCTGTTGCTCTTAGCAACCGGCTTCGCGATGCGGAATACTTCGCTCTGAGGCAGTTTCAGCGATTCACGGGCTTTGGTGGTTAAACCACGTCCGATGATCAGCGGAATACGGCCCCCGGCGCGAACTTCGTCCAGCAGAACGTCAGTTTTCAGTTCGAAAGTGGCAATCACCTGACCGGTTTCGTGGTTACGGACTTCACCTTTGTACGGATAGATGTCGATCACATCGCCCATATTGAGGTTAGAAACGTCCACTTCAATCGGCAACGCACCGGCATCTTCCATGGTGTTAAAGAAGATTGGCGCAATTTTGCCGCCCAGCACTACGCCGCCGCCGCGTTTGTTCGGCACATGAGGGATATCGTCGCCCATGAACCACAGCACAGAGTTTGTCGCAGATTTACGGGAAGAACCGGTACCGACCACGTCACCGACATAGGCCAGCGGGAAGCCTTTTTTGTTCAGTTCTTCGATCTGTTTGATCGGGCCGACGCTGCCAGGTTGATCCGGGTGAATACCTTCGCGTTCGTTTTTCAGCATTGCCAGCGCGTGCAATGGAATATCTGGACGGGACCAGGCATCCGGAGCCGGTGACAAATCATCGGTGTTGGTTTCGCCGGTCACCTTGAAGACGGTGACGGTGATTTTTTCAGCCAGCTGCGGGCGTGAAAGATACCATTCGGCATCAGCCCATGACTGCAAAATCTTCTTAGCGTGTTCGTTGCCTGCATGCGCTTTTTCTTCCACATCGTAGAAGTTATCGAACATCAGCAGCGTATGGGACAACGCTTTGGCGGCAATTGGCGCCAGCGTTTCGTTTTCAAGTGCGTCGATCAGCGGATGAATGTTGTAGCCACCTTGCATGGTGCCTAACAGTTCAATGGCTTTTTCAGGAGTGACCAACGGGGAGGTAGTTTCGCCTTTGGCGACGGCAGCCAGGAATCCGGCTTTTACATAGGCGGCTTCGTCAACGCCCGGCGGAACACGATTAATCAGCAGGTCTAACAGAGTTTCTTCTTCGCCTTTTGGCGGATTTTTCAGGGACTCAACCAACGCTGCCATCTGTGAAGCATCAAGTGGCTTAGGGACGATGCCCTCTGCAGCACGCTCGGCTACGTGCTTACGGTATTCTTCTAGCACGACTTTCTCCTCGCTCTCATTGTCATTTATTATGCCTGGCTTCCATCATCAGCATCACGTCATGCCTGTAGGGACAGGGAGATTAAAGCTGTCTGATGAATCGGGGACACTGCGGGTAAGAGGGTTTCTTGATCGGAAACTTTACGTCCTGAACCTGAGCACAGTGCCCTTTAGCGCCGAAGCAGCATAGCAGGATTTTGCCCGCTTGTTAATTCGTTCACATAAAAGCAACATTAAATCTTTGCTGAATCGTTGAGCACAGACGGATCGGCTGTTCATCCCAATTCGCCTTCTAGATCATCACAACAACCTTATTGGCACAAGGGAATAAATGGTCGAAAAGGGAGAAAAAAGGCACAAAAAAACCGTCTCAAAAAACGGTCGATTTGTATTCCCAAAGTGTTAGCAGGCACCGGGGGAATCGGGACAATTAAGCGCTACAGAGCGATTGCATAGTGACCCAAAAAACGCGCAAAAAACACCCCCGGAAATAGTCTTTGCGAGATGCTTTCCAAAATATCGGGCGCCGTTTTTCAGACATAAAAAAACGGCACCTTTCGGTGCCGTTCTCAAACCGTTAGAGCTGAATTATTTCTTTTTCGCTTTAGGGTTTGGCAGGTCGGTAATGCTGCCTTCGTAGATTTCTGCTGCCAGACCCACGGACTCATGCAGAGTCGGGTGAGCATGGATGGTCAGCGCGATATCTTCTGCATCACAACCCATTTCGATTGCCAGACCAATTTCGCCCAGCAACTCGCCGCCGTTAGTCCCGACAATCGCACCACCGATAACACGGTGAGATTCTTTGTCGAAGATCAGTTTGGTCATACCGTCTGCACAATCGGAAGCGATAGCACGGCCTGAAGCTGCCCACGGGAAGGTGGCGGTTTCGTAGCTGATGCCTTTTTCTTTCGCTTCTTTCTCAGTCAGGCCAACCCAGGCAACTTCTGGCTCAGTGTAGGCAATTGACGGAATGACTTTCGGATCGAAGTAGTGTTTTTTACCGGAGATAACTTCGGCTGCCACGTGACCTTCGTGAACACCTTTGTGCGCCAGCATTGGCTGACCGACGATGTCGCCGATAGCAAAGATGTGTGGCACGTTGGTACGCATTTGTTTGTCGACGTGGATGAAGCCACGGTCGTCAACTTCGATACCCGCAGCGCCGGCTTCCAGCAGCTTACCGTTAGGTACGCGACCGATTGCCACCAGCACAGCGTCATAACGCTGTGGTTCGGCTGGCGCTTTTTTGCCTTCCATGGTGACGTAAATGCCATCTTCTTTGGCTTCTACGGCAGTCACTTTGGTTTCCAGCATCAGATTGAATTGCTTGCTGATTTTCTTGGTGAAGACTTTCACCACATCTTTATCAGCCGCAGGGATAACCTGATCGAACATTTCTACCACGTCAATCTGAGAACCCAGCGCGTGGTAAACGGTGCCCATTTCCAGACCGATGATGCCGCCACCCATAACGAGCAGACGCTCAGGGACGGTTTTCAGTTCCAGTGCGTCGGTGGAATCCCATACGCGCGGGTCATCATGAGGAATGAATGGCAGTTTGATTGGACGGGAACCCGCCGCAATGATGGCATTGTCGAAAGTGATAGTCGTTGGACCATTTTCGCCTTCAACAACCAGAGTATTTGCACCGGTAAATTTGCCCAAGCCGTTAACGACTTTGACTTTACGGCCTTTCGCCATACCTGCCAGACCACCGGTCAGCTGGTTGATGACTTTCTCTTTCCAGAGACGCACTTTATCGATATCGGTTTTCG
The DNA here is from genome assembly GCF_017655185.1 of Rahnella sp. ChDrAdgB13. Lineage (NCBI taxonomy): Bacteria > Pseudomonadati > Pseudomonadota > Gammaproteobacteria > Enterobacterales > Yersiniaceae > Rahnella > Rahnella sp. ChDrAdgB13. The sequence goes on from NZ_JAEMGT010000003.1 coordinate 85,440, forward strand.
GCTCACCGAAAACAATACCGTGTTCTGCCAGAGCTTTTGCTTCAGAAATAACTTTAGCAACGTGCAGCAGAGCTTTAGAAGGGATACAGCCAACGTTCAGGCACACGCCACCCAGGGTGGAATAACGTTCAACCAGAACGGTCTCAAGACCTAAATCAGCGCAACGGAAAGCAGCAGAATAGCCTGCAGGGCCCGCCCCAAGTACCACGACCTGAGTTTTAATTTCAGTACTCATCATGACCTCTTAATTTATTTCCGGCGGGTCAGACGTCATTTTTATGCTGCAACGCCCATCATCCACCGGGTCGTTCTATCCGCCCGCAGTTTACAAAATTGTTAACAAATTTGAAACAACAAACGGCATACGATTTGTGCTTAGCCCCGGAAAATCTCAAACAGCATGACGAGATTATCAGAAAAAAGCCGGCCGTTTGGCCGGCTTTTCGCTTACATCACCAGGCGGCGAATGTCAGACAACACGTTATTAATGATGGTGATGAAACGCGCACCATCGGCACCGTCAATCACACGGTGGTCGAAGGAGAGCGACATTGGCATCATCAGACGCGGTACGAACTCTTTACCGTTCCAGACCGGTTCCATCGCAGACTTGGAGACACCGAGGATGGCCACTTCAGGCGCGTTGACGATTGGCGCGAAGTGGGTCGTCCCGATACCACCGAGGCTGGAGATAGTGAAGCAACCGCCCTGCATTTCGCCAGCAGTCAGCTTACCGTCACGGGCTTTCTTGGAGATAGCCATCAGTTCACGGGACAGCTCGGCGATGCCTTTCTTGTTCACGTCTTTGAAGACCGGAACAACCAGGCCGTTAGGCGTATCTACCGCCACACCGATGTTGATGTATTTTTTCAGCGTCAGTTTCTGACCATCTTCAGACAGTGAACTGTTGAAACGTGGCATCTGCTCAAGTGCTGCGGCAACGGCTTTCATGATGAAGACCACTGGCGTGAATTTCACGTCCAGTTTGCGTTTCGCGGCTTCGTCATTTTGCTGTTTACGGAACGCTTCCAGCTCAGTGATATCGGTTTTGTCGAAGTGCGTAACGTGCGGGATCATCACCCAGTTACGGCTCAGGTTTGCACCGGAGATTTTCTGGATACGGCCCAGTTCCACTTCTTCGATTTCGCCGAACTTGCTGAAGTCCACTTTCGGCCAAGGCAGCATGCCCGGAATACCGCCGCCAGTGGCAGCAGCCGGAGCGGCTTCAGCGCGTTTGACCGCGTCTTTCACGTAAGTCTGAACGTCTTCGCGCAGGATGCGACCTTTACGGCCTGTCCCTTTCACTTTCGCCAGATTAACGCCGAATTCACGGGCCAGGCGGCGGATAACCGGCGTGGCGTGAACGTAAGCGTCGTTCTCAGCAAATTCGCCTTTGCTTTCAGCTTTAGCTGCTGCCGGAGCCGCCGCTTTCTGTTCCTGTTTTGCAGGAGCAGCCGCTTCTTCTTTCTTAGCCGCCGGAGCAGCAGGCGCAGCGCCTTCAACTTCGAAGACCATGATCAGAGAGCCGGTGCTGACTTTGTCGCCCGCAGCGATTTTGATTTCTTTCACGGTACCCGCGAACGGAGCCGGGACTTCCATTGAAGCTTTGTCGCCTTCAACGGTGATCAGTGACTGTTCCGCACTGATTTTGTCGCCGACTTTTACCATGATTTCAGTGACTTCAACTTCGTCTCCGCCGATATCAGGCACGTTCACTTCTTTACTGCCGGTTTGTGCAGCAGCAGCCGGAGCCGCGTCTGATTTGGCTTCTGCCGCTGCCGGTGCTGATGCACCGGAGCCTGCAACTTCGAAGACCATGATCAGAGAACCGGTGCTGACTTTGTCGCCCGCAGCGATTTTGATTTCTTTGACTTTGCCCGCGAACGGAGCAGGGACTTCCATAGAAGCTTTGTCGCCTTCTACGGTGATCAGCGATTGTTCAGCTGACACGGTGTCGCCCACTTTGACCATGATCTCGGTGACTTCTACTTCGTCGCCACCGATATCTGGCACGTTCACTTCTTTGCTTTCGCTGGAAGCAGGTGCGGCGGCAGCAGGTTTGTCTTCTGCTTTCGCTTCCTGTTTCGCAGGTGCTGCATCAGCAGCACCGTCAGCGGCTTCGAAGATCATGATCAGTTTGCCGGTTTCGACGGTATCGCCGACCGCAACTTTAATTTCTTTGACCACGCCTGCTTGTGGAGAAGGCACTTCCATAGAAGCTTTATCGCCTTCAACGGTGATCAGCGATTGTTCAACTTCGACTTTATCGCCCACCTTCACCATGATTTCGGTGACTTCCACTGCATCTGCACCGATGTCCGGTACGTTAATTTCAATAGCCATCTGTCTTTACCTCTTATGCCAGACGCGGGTTAACTTTTTCTGGATTGATATCGAATTTCTTAATGGCTTCAGCCACTACAGAAGTTTCGATTTCGCCGCGTTTAGCCAATTCACCCAGCGCAGCAACCACAACGTAGGAAGCATCCACTTCGAAGTGGTGACGCAGGTTTTCGCGGCTGTCTGAACGACCGAAGCCATCCGTACCCAGAACGCGATAATCGCTGGCCGGAACGTAAGTACGAACCTGTTCAGCAAACAGTTTCATGTAGTCGGTAGACGCAACCGCTGGCGCGTCGGTCATCACCTGAGCGATGTACGGAACGCGTGGCGTTTCGGTCGGGTGCAGCATGTTCCAGCGCTCACAGTCCTGACCGTCACGGGCCAGTTCGGTGAAGGAAGTTACGCTGTAAACGTCAGAGCCTACGCCGTAGTCTTTGGACAGGATTTCAGCCGCTTCACGAACGTGACGCAGGATAGAACCGGAGCCCAGAAGCTGTACTTTACCTTTGCTGCCTTCCAGAGTGTCTAACTTGTAGATACCCTTACGGATGCCTTCTTCCGCGCCTTCCGGCATAGCTGGCATGTGGTAGTTTTCGTTCAGCGTGGTGATGTAGTAGTAGACGTTTTCCTGCGCGTCGCCGTACATACGAACCAGACCGTCATGCATGATGACAGCGACTTCGTAAGCGTAAGACGGGTCGTAAGAAATGCAGTTAGGGATAGTCAGAGACTGAATGTGGCTGTGGCCATCTTCGTGCTGCAGACCTTCGCCGTTCAGGGTAGTACGACCTGAAGTACCGCCGATCAGGAAGCCACGCGCCTGCTGGTCACCCGCTGCCCAGCACAGGTCGCCGATACGCTGGAAACCGAACATGGAGTAGTAGATGTAGAACGGGATCATTGGCAGATCGTTGGTGCTGTAAGAAGTCGCTGCGGCAAGCCATGAAGAAGCGGCGCCCAGTTCGTTGATACCTTCCTGCAGGATCTGACCTTTCTCGTCTTCTTTATAGTATGCAACCTGCTCACGGTCCTGCGGGGTGTATTGCTGGCCGTTCGGGCTGTAAATACCAATCTGACGGAACAGACCTTCCATACCGAATGTACGCGCTTCGTCGGCGATGATCGGAACCAGACGGTCTTTAATGGAGTCGTTTTTCAGCATCACGTTCAGGGCACGGACGAAAGCGATAGTGGTAGAGATTTCTTTCTTCTGCTCTTCGAGCAGCTGTGAGAAGTCTTCCAGTTTCGGCATTTCCAGCTTCTGAGTGAATTTTGGCAGACGAGTCGGCAGGTAGCCTTTCAGCGCAGCACGACGCTCATGCAGATATTTGTATTCTGCAGAGTCTTTTTCCAGAGTGATGTACGGCAGTTTTTCCAGATTTTCATCTGTTACCGGCACGCTGAAACGATCACGGATATAGCGAACGCCATCCATGTTCATTTTCTTCACCTGGTGAGCAATGTTTTTACCTTCGGCCGCATCACCCATGCCATAACCTTTAATGGTATGCGCAAGGATTACGGTAGGCTGGCCTTTGGTGTTCTGTGCTTTATTCAGTGCAGCGAAGACTTTCTTCGGATCATGACCACCACGGTTCAGCGCCCAGATTTCGTCGTCGGTCATGTCTTTGACCAGCGCAGCGGTTTCAGGGTATTTGCCGAAGAAGTGCTCACGAACGTATTTGCCGTCACGGGACTTGAAGGTCTGGTAGTCGCCATCCACGGTTTCGTTCATCAGCTGGATCAGTTTGCCGCTGGTGTCTTTACGCAGCAGTTCATCCCAGCGGTTGCCCCAGATGACTTTGATCACGTTCCAGCCAGCGCCTGTAAAGATGCCGTCCAGTTCGTTGATGATTTTGCCGTTACCGGTGACAGGGCCGTCAAGGCGCTGCAGGTTACAGTTGATGATGAAGCACAGATTGTCCAGTTTCTCACGGGTCGCGATGGTGATCGCACCTTTGGATTCTGGCTCGTCCATTTCACCGTCGCCCAGGAACGCGTAAACGCGCTGTGCGGAGGTGTCTTTCAGACCGCGGTGTTCCAGGTACTTCAGGAATTTAGCCTGATAGATTGCACCGATCGGACCCAGACCCATGGATACGGTCGGGAACTGCCAGAATTCAGGCATCAGTTTAGGGTGCGGATAAGAAGACAGACCTTTTCCGTGAACTTCCTGACGGAAATTATTCATCTGGTCTTCGGTCAGGCGGCCTTCAAGGAAAGCACGCGCGTACACACCAGGAGAGATGTGGCCCTGGAAGTACACCAGATCGCCGCCGTCGTTCTCGTTGCGTGCGCGGAAGAAGTGGTTGAAACACACTTCGTACACGGTCGCAGAAGACTGGAAGGAAGCCATGTGGCCGCCCAGTTCCAGGTCTTTCTTGGAAGCGCGCAGAACGGTCATGATGGCGTTCCAGCGGATTGCGGTACGAATATTACGTTCCAGCTCCAGGTTACCCGGGTATTGCGGTTCGTCTTCAACAGCGATGGTATTGACGTAGTTACGGCTGGCTGCACCAGCAGCGACGCTAACGCCGCCCTTGCGCGCTTCACTCAGAACCTGATCGATCAGGAACTGCGCACGTTCAACACCTTCTTCACGGATGACCGATTCGATCGCTTGTAGCCAGTCGCGAGTTTCGATCGGATCCACGTCATTATTTACACGTTCTGACATGGTGCTTTTCCTTATCTGTATCTTATACGTTGGTTTATCTGGAGCCTGTCTTCCTGCGCTCTTGCTTAAAAAGCTCTTCATACGGAACAAAACGCACGAAGACAGGCCCGTCATGTAGTTGCCGTGAGCCCTCAAATGAAGGCTCTCAAAATTAACCCCGAAGGTTAACTTTCATCTTTTCGTTGCTGGAGCCGTCGTAAAGACCGATCCCGCCGGGTGTGTTCCCTGCTGAGATCCAGCAAAACTTCTTCAATGAACGCCAGGTGACGGTGAGATGCGGCACGTGCTATTTCTGGTTCCCGTGCAACAATCGCCTCGAAAATACTGGCGCGGTGGTTGCTTACCGTCGCCAGCATTTCCCGGCGTGAGTAAAGCAATTCAAAGTTCTGTCGAACGTTCTTCTCAAGCATCGGCCCCATACAACGAACCAGATGCAACAGCACAACATTATGCGCTGCTTCTGTTACAGCAACCTGATACTGCATCACCGCGTCGGCTTCTGCGTCCAGGTCTCCGCTGTCTTGTGCGGTCTGAATGACCACATGACAATCGCGAATGCGCTGCAAATCTTCTTCTGTGCCACGAAGCGCTGCGTAATACGCAGCAATCCCTTCAAGGGCATGGCGTGTTTCAAGGAGATCGAATTGTGATTCAGGATGGTCGGCCAGTAACTCAGCCAGCGGGTCACTCACGCTTTGCCACAGATTACTTTGGACGAAAGTACCACCACCCTGGCGGCGCAGGAGCAGTCCCTTCCCTTCCAGGCTTTGGATAGCCTCTCGCAGAGAAGGTCGCGAAACATCAAACTGTTTGGCCAGTTCGCGCTCTGGCGGAAGCTTTTCCCCGGGTCTCAAGGTGCCTTCGAGGATCAGGAACTCAAGTTGCTGCTCGATCACATCGGATAACTTAGGCTGTCTGATTTTGCTGTAAGCCATAATATGTGTTGTTCTCTGCGAGTAGCGACTCTGTAAGTTGCCGGAGTCAATTGGTAATACCAATTTAAAAAACGTGGCCGTAAAGTAACAAAGTATTCACCTTGTGTCCATATGGTGACCCAGTAAATGCGTCGCCCTCGCACAATTTAACAAATTCTTATCATTTCTCGATTTTTCTCTGCGTCAGATCACATTTTTTAGATCCTGAACAAATTTCCAGTCAATTTGGCTATTTGTTATGCAGACGGAGCATAAACCCCGTGCAAACTTTTGCGCATACCACTATTCTTGCCCGAACGGTAGATGATGCTGCTTTTTAGGCACAATCCAGCCGTAAATAATTAAATACAAAAAGTGTAATTATCGCCTTACATTCTTTCTAACACGCAGAATGTTATGGGTTTTGCCCCAATGACAGAGGACAGGTAAATGGTTGATCAACAACAAGGCGATGAGCTGAAGCGCGGCCTGAAAAACCGGCATATTCAGTTGATCGCGCTGGGTGGGGCTGTCGGGACAGGTCTGTTTCTGGGCAGCGCCTCCGTCATCCAGTCTGCGGGCCCTGGGATTATTCTCGGCTACGCAATCGCTGGTTTTATTGCGTTTTTAATTATGCGCCAGTTAGGCGAGATGGTCGTTGAAGAGCCGGTTGCCGGGTCATTCAGCCATTTTGCCTATAAATACTGGGGCGGATTTGCCGGGTTTGCATCCGGCTGGAACTACTGGGTGCTGTACGTGCTGGTGGCGATGGCAGAACTGACAGCGGTCGGTAAATACATCCAATTCTGGTGGCCGGAAATCCCTACCTGGGTTTCTGCTGCGGCCTTCTTCGTACTGATCAACGCCATCAACCTCACCAATGTTAAAGTCTTCGGTGAGATGGAATTCTGGTTTGCAATCATCAAGGTGGTTGCGGTTGTGGCGATGATCCTGTTCGGCGGCTGGTTGCTGTTCAGCGACACTGCCGGTCCGCAGGCGACCGTACGTAACCTGTGGGAACAAGGCGGATTCCTGCCGCATGGTATGACCGGGCTGGTAATGATGATGGCGATCATCATGTTCTCCTTCGGCGGCCTTGAGCTGGTGGGGATTACTGCAGCAGAAGCCGATAATCCTGAAGTCAGCATTCCTAAAGCGACCAATCAGGTTATCTACCGCATCCTGATTTTCTATGTGGGCTCACTGGCAGTACTGCTTTCCCTGATGCCGTGGACCCGCGTCGGGCCGGACACCAGCCCGTTTGTCCTTATTTTCCATGAACTGGGTGATGCGCTGGTTGCGAATGCCCTGAACGTGGTGATCCTGACAGCCGCACTTTCGGTCTACAACAGCTGCGTTTACTGTAACAGCCGCATGTTGTTTGGTCTGGCACAGCAAGGCAATGCCCCTAAAGCCCTGATGAAAGTCGACAAACGTGGTGTGCCTGTGGCTTCCATCCTCGTTTCTGCGGTCACTACGGCACTGTGCGTTCTGATCAACTATCTGATGCCAGCCGAAGCCTTTGGTTTGCTGATGGCGCTGGTGGTTTCTGCACTCGTCATCAACTGGGCGATGATCAGCCTGGCGCACATCAAATTCCGTCAGGCGAAGCGTCGTGAAGGCGTGGAACCTAAGTTCAAAGCGCTGCTGTACCCGGCCGGTAACTACATCTGTCTGCTGTTTATGGCCGCGATTCTGGTCATTATGGCGATCACCCCTGGCATGGCTATCTCCGTATGGCTGATCCCTGTCTGGCTGGTGGTTCTGGCCGTGGGTTACTGGATCAAGAATCAGCAAAGCGGGAAATCCGTAAACGCTTAAGCAATCGTAATAATTTAAAATCCTCAGACGCCCCGGCTAAGTCACTTACCGGGGCGTCTTGTTATACAGGTCACACTTTTTCCCAGATGACCAAATCGTCCATCTTCACGACTCTTACCTCCTGACTCCTCTTCGCTTCTCCAGCCAATACTCAACGCTATCAAACAGTTTTTTAACAACTGACCTTTTTAACCAATAGCCGGAGAACATCCATGAAGGAAGGCGCGCTGTCGTTCAAAGAAAAAGTAGCGTACGGAATGGGAGATGCGGGCTGCAATATGATTGGCGGCGCCATCATGCTGTTTCTCAATTATTTTTATACCGATGTTTTCGGCCTTGCCCCGGCGCTGGTCGGCGTATTGCTGTTGTCGGTGCGTATTATCGACGCCGTCACTGACCCGATAATGGGAGCGATTGCTGACCGCACCACCACCCGCTGGGGCCGGTTCCGTCCGTATTTATTATGGATATCGGTGCCCTACGTTCTGTTCAGTGTGCTGATGTTTACCACACCGGAATGGAGCTACAACAGCAAAGTTATCTATGCTTTCATCACCTATTTCCTGATGTCGCTGACTTATACCGCCATCAATATTCCGTACTGTTCATTGGGCGGCGTGATTACCGCCGACCCGCACGAACGCGTCGCCTGCCAGTCTTACCGCTTCTTTATGGTCGGTATCGCGACGCTAATTTTGTCTTCAACCCTTTTGCCCATGGCCGATTTCTTCGGGGGCGCGGACAAAGCTAAGGGCTACCAGATGTCGATGGGCGTGATGGCGATCATCGCGCTATTTATGTTCCTGTTCTGCTTCAGTTCTGTGAAAGAACGCATCCAGCCTGCCGTACCGTCCAAACACGCCTTAAAATCTGACCTGAAAGACGTGTGGAAAAATGACCAGTGGGTTCGCATTCTGCTGCTGACTTTCTGTAACGTGTGTCCGGGCTTTATCCGCATGGCGGCCACCATGTATTACGTCACCTGGGTGATGGAGAAATCGACGTCATTCGCCAGTATGTTTATCAGTCTCGGCGTAGTCGGCATGATGATTGGCAGCGCGCTGGCGAAACCGCTGACGGACAAATACTGCAAACTGAAAGTCTTCTTCTGGGCCAACATCATCCTGACCATTTTCTCCTGCGGCTTCTATTTCCTTGATCCGCATGCAACAACACTGATTCTGGTGGCGTACTTCATCCTGAACATCATGCATCAGCTCCCTTCCCCGCTGCACTGGTCACTGATGGCCGATGTGGATGATTACGGCGAATGGAAAACCGGTAAACGCGTCACCGGCATAAGCTTCTCCGGTAATCTGTTCTTCCTCAAATGCGGACTGGCAGTCGCCGGTGCGATGGTCGGCTTCCTCCTCTCTGCTTATGGCTACAATGCCGGAGCCACGCAGCAAAGTGATCACGCAATCAACGGGATTGTTCTGCTGTTTACCGTCATTCCCGGCGTCGGTTATCTCATTACGGCAGGGGTTGTACGCCTGCTGAAAGTGGATCGCGAAACCATGCGGACAATTCAGGCTGACCTGGAAATTCGCCGTCGCAACTATCGCGAACTCAATGAATATCATGATGAAAAGCAGGCGCAAGAACTTGCCTCTGTCCCCCTTCACAGCAAGGAGCTGAAACATGAGTAATTACCCGAATCCGCTGATTGAACAACGCGCGGATCCTCATATCTGGCAGCACCGCGATGGCCAGTATTACTTTATTGCCTCGGTTCCGGAATATGACCGACTGGAGATCCGCCGCTCGTCAACACTGACCGGACTTGCCGATGCGCCAGCCACGGTTGTCTGGCATAAGCCTGAAACCGGCCCGATGAGCGCGCTTATATGGGCGCCGGAACTGCATTTCATCGACGGTAAATGGGTTATTTATTTCGCCGCTGCGCCATCACAGGAGATTGTGGACGGATTGTTCCAGCACAGGATGTATGCGCTGGTGTGTGAAGAGGCAGATCCTCTCACAGGCAAATGGCAGGAGAAAGGCCGCATTCAGACCCCGATCGACAGCTTCTCACTTGATGCCACGCACTTTGAGCATCTGGGAAAAAGCTATTATCTGTGGGCACAGAAAGACCCGGAAATTCGCGGAAATTCCAACTTATATCTGGCTGAAATGGAAAATCCGTGGACACTGAAATCACCTCCCGTCATGCTCAGCAAACCGGAGCTGGGCTGGGAAATTATCGGTTTCTGGGTCAACGAAGGTCCCGCCGTGATTACACATGGCGATAAAATTTTCATTACTTATTCCGCCAGCGCCACAGATGAAAATTACTGCATTGGCCTGCTTTGGGCAGATCTCAACAGCAATCTGATGGACACGGCTAACTGGCATAAATCTCAGCATCCGGTATTCAGCACTCAGGCGCAGAACAAACAGTTCGGTCCCGGCCACAACAGCTTTACCCGCAACGAACAGGGCGAAGATGTGCTGGTGTATCACGCACGAAACTACACGGAAATTGAAGGCGATCCGCTGTACGACCCGAACCGGCATACGCGTATCAAAACCTTCCGCTGGGATGAAAACGGGATGCCAGATTTCGGCGAACCCGCCGCCGATAACCGCCCGCTGACCTTACAAAAGCAGCGCGGATAAAAAGCCAAAAGCCCGGACATGAAAATGTACCGGGCTTTTTAATTCGACCTGGAGAATAGAATTTTCGTTAAATCAGCGTGCCGTAAATCGTCAGCAGTGCAACGACCACCAGAATAATCATCGTCACTTTACGTGCCAGACTTACCGCAGCACGGGGAGTTTGTACAGGATCGGTATGCGGATCACGCGCCAGTGAGAACTGCGCCAGCCGTGTCAGCACCTGATACTGCGAGGAATGAATATCGCCGAGCGAGGCAAACCATGCCGGTAACGCTTTCTCACCATGCCCGAGCAGGGCATAAGCCACACCGGCCAGACGAACAGGGATCCAGTCAAGAACATGCAACAGGCTGTCGACGCCGGACTGCGAACGTTTAAGCGGCGTCATGTGCCGCGCCAGCCATGTCTGATAACCCCGGAGAACGGCATATCCGCCTAATGCAACAGGCCCAAAAGGCCCGCAGACCACAAACCAGAACAACGGTCCGAGATAATAACGGTAGTTTATCCACAAGAGTGCGTTTTGCAGTTCTCGCAAACGGGCTTCTTCCGTGCAATCACTCGGCAAACCGTGGATCAGCGCCAGCTCCTCCGCCATCTCTTTACAGGCGTCCGCATCTCCCTGACGGGCAGATTTCAAATAGGCGCGGTAATGTTTGCGTTTGATGCCTGCGCCGATACACAGCAGACATAAAATCACCCAGATAACGAGGGAAGGCACGCCAAAGAATAACCCGTGCAGGGCACGCAAAATGGCCCAGATAATCGCCATCCAGACAATCGTAATCGCCAGCGTTTTGACTAAGGAAGTCTGCCGCCCGCGACGGAAAATAAACTCAAACCGATGATCCAGCTGCCAGTGTTCACCCAGTTTGAACAACCGCTCCCAAGCCAGCACCAGCAGCAAAGTAAATAACGTCATCGACTATCACTCTCTCTACATATTCTTAAAACAAAAAAACCGGCGGCCTTTTCACTCACTGGTCAGAAGACTCATTTTGCCCTACCGGCGATGCCAACAGCTTGCGATATAATGCCCAGTCGAACTCAGGGCCGGGATCTGTTTTACGCCCCGGCGCAATATCGCTGTGCCCGGTAATGGCGTCCAGACTAATCGGATAGTGCTTAATTAACAAGCCGGTAACGTCAGCAAGGCTGCGATACTGCGCCTGCGTAAAGGGCACAAAATCGGTGCCTTCCAGCTCAATACCAATCGAAAAATCATTGCAGCGCTCACGCCCGCGCCAGCTGGAAACACCGGCATGCCACGCGCGTTTATCAAACGGAACATATTGAACAATCTCGCCATTTCGTCGGATCAGACAATGTGCCGCTACGCGCAGCTGGTGGATCCCTTCAAAGTAAGGATCATCCTGCGGATCCAGCGTACCGGTAAATAATTGATCAATGTAAGGGCCACCAAACTTTCCGGGTGGCAGGCTGATGTTATGGACGACCAGCAAAGAAGGGATCTCGTCGTCAGGACGGAGATCAAAATGAGGGGAAACGACCTGCCGGGCTCCGGCAATCCAGCCATGTTCTAAGTGCATCAAAGGCCTCAATGATGTGCTTGTGTGGTACTTATCACAGCAACAGGGTAGCATGTTTTTTTGTCCTTCTTATCCGCCATTTCGGAGTATTTGTATGTCTACACGCAGCTACAGCCCTGAAAGTCGCCGCGCACAGTTACTCGAACGTATTCAGCATGATATTCCCGCCATTGTGACTCAGGCGCTTGGCGAAGACCTCGGGGGCGAGGCCAACGCTAACAACGACTTAACCGCACAGCTTCTGCCGCAGGATAAAGATGCGAGCGCGACGATCATCACCCGCGAAGCCGGTATTTTTTGCGGACAACGCTGGCTGGATGAAGTCTTCCACCAACTGGCCGGTGATAAAGTTTCTGTAAAATGGCACGTCAAAGACGGCGATGTTGTTTCTGAAAATCAGAGATTATGTGAGCTGACCGGCTCTGCGCGTATGCTGCTAACCGGCGAACGCACCGCACTGAATTTCGTCCAGACACTCTCGGGCGTGGCTACCGAAGTAAATCACTACGTGAAAATCCTCGAAGGCACCAAAACCCGGTTGCTGGACACGCGCAAAACCTTGCCGGGGCTGCGTACAGCGCTGAAATATGCCGTCCTGTGCGGTGGCGGAAGCAACCATCGTCTCGGCCTGGCCGATGCATTTCTTATTAAAGAAAACCACATTATTGCCTGTGGCTCGATTAAAGCTGCCGTTGAACGCGCATTGTGGATCCACGCGGATGTTCCTGTCGAAGTGGAAGTGGAATCACTCGACGAACTTCAGCAGGCGCTTGATGCCGGCGCTGACATTATCATGCTCGATAACTTCACCGTTCCGATGATGCGTGAAGGTGTTGCCCTGACCGCTGGCCGTGCGCTGCTAGAAGTCTCCGGCAACGTCACAGAGAAAACGCTGCGTGAATTTGCCGAAACGGGTGTGGATTACATCTCCGTGGGTGCCCTGACCAAGCATGTCCGCGCAATGGATCTCTCAATGCGTTTTAGCTGAGCATTCTGCGCTGTTGCCCCTGAATTCCATTTCAGGGGCAACACGACTTCCCTTCGGTCTATTTCATCTTGCCGCACTACCCTCCCACTCAACACTTCTGACCGCCAGCCTCTTTTTCATTTGTCTTTCATTGCTGCGAGACGTGCCGCAAAAGTTTTGACGCGTTTGTCGTCTCCGGTAAAGACCGTGGAAGGCATCCTGGAAAACTCACCAAAGGCACTGGCAGAAATTTTCTCCCCCATTTAGTTTGCTGCCGAGCAACAACCCAGCAGCCTCACAAATGGAGAACGCCATGCAACGGCAACAAGGATTTACCCTCATTGAACTGATGGTCGTGATCGCAATAATTGCGATTCTGAGCGCCATTGGTATTCCCGCTTACCAAAGTTACATCCAGAAAGCCGCAATGACCGACATGCTGCAAACCATGGTGCCGTATAAAACCGGTGTCGAGCTGTGCGTCATTGATACCGGCTCATTAAGCAGCTGCAATGCAGGCAACGAAGGTATTCCGGCAGTCGCCACCAGCCGTTATGTCAGTAAAACGCAGGTCACTGCAGGCGTGATTTCACTGACCGGCCAGCAGGCACTCAACGGGCTAAGCGTCGTCATGACCCCCTCTGTAGATGCTCAGACCGGCGGCATTATCTGGAACCGCACCTGCACCAGCACCGGCAATGCCGCAATGGTAGAAGCCTGCGAAAGCGTTTTCCGTTTTGATACCACGGGAGCCGTAAAATGACCGATATCCCGCTCAATCCTGTTTCACCAACAGATAGCCAAAGGCAGCACAGCGATGCCTCGCTGGACGCCCTTTGTCAGCGTTACAAAGCCATCATTGTGCATCGCGATAAACAGACGATCCGCGTTGCCTGTCATGAAGCGGAAGCTGAGACAGAAACGCTGAGTAACGTGCTGCGCTTTGCCAGCGGATTGAAAGTTCAGGTGGAACGCTGGCCGCAGGCCAGAATGGAACAACACAAGGAAAAGAGCCCGGCGAATGTGAAGCAGGAATCCGCCACCGGGGAGCAATCCCCGTCATCAGGAACCCCTGAAGATAATGCGCTGAATGACCAAAGCGATGCACCGGTGGTGAACGTCCTCAACCAGATTCTGCGGCAGGCAATCAGCCGCAGGGCGTCGGATATCCATTTTGAACCCTACGAAAACAGTTTCCGCGTACGGGTGAGAATTGACGGCGTGTTGCAGGAAATCCCCGGTCCTGAATTTTCGATGGCAGCGGGTGTTTGCGCGCGGCTGAAAATCATGGGGCAACTTAACGTCGCCGAGCGTCGCTTGCCGCAGGACGGCCAGCTTTCCGTCATGCTGCAAAATCAGCGTTATTCCATGCGCGTCTCTTCCCTGCCTACCCTGCATGGTGAAAAAATCGTTCTGAGGATCCTGCACATGACCCAGCAGGATCTGGCGATGTCTCAGTTAGGCTTCACGCTGCGCGATTTGGAATACTTTAAAGCCGCGCTCAAGCATCCGCAGGGGCTGATCCTCGTGACAGGGCCGACAGGCAGCGGCAAAACGGTGACACTTTACAGCGGATTGCGCCATCTCAACGCCATCTCACGCAATATCAGCAGCGTTGAAGATCCGGTTGAAATCCCGGTCAGTGGCATCAATCAAACGCAGATCAACAGCAAGACGGATCTGAGTTTTGCCAGCGTTCTGCGTGCATTGTTGCGACAGGATCCGGATGTGATCATGGTCGGCGAAATTCGTGATAGAGAAACGGCTGAGATCGCCGTTAAAGCCGCACAGACTGGCCATCTGGTGCTTTCCACGCTGCATACCAACTCAACGTGTGAAACACTGACCCGTCTGCGGCAGATGGGCATTGAAGGTTTCCATATCGCAGCCAGTTTGCGTCTGGTCATTGCCCAAAGGTTGGTGCGAAAACTGTGCCCGCACTGCCGGAAGCCACATCTGTCCCTGGTCGTAAACGGGCCGGACGGCAACAGCGGGCCCGCGCCAATGTGGCGGGCAGCGGGCTGCAATCAATGCTTTTCCGGCTATTACGGCAGGATGGGGATTTACGAAATACTGAACATCACTCCCCGGCTCCAGCAGGCACTGGTGGCCGATGCCAGTGTCAGCGAGCTGAGTAAAATCGCCCGTGAACAGGGGCAAAAGACATTACAGGAAGCGGGAATGTTGCTGGTTGAACAAGGTATCACCTCACTTGAAGAGCTTTATCGGGTGACCGGAGAAGGTCATTGCGCATGAGTGAAACGCCAGTGATCGCTCCAAAATGGCGGCTTTTTCACTGGCAGGCTATTGATACTCAGGGAAACATCCAGCAAGGCGATGCCATTGAGATAACCAAAGACAGCATTTATCAGCAACTTTTTGTTGCGGGTTTACAACCACTGAAGATCACAATGATCCGGCGCCTGACATCCGGTTATTGGAAAAATCAGGAGCGTATTTCCGTTGTCAGGCAACTCGCTACACTGCTACAGGCCGGATTGCCGCTGGTCAGCAGCCTGACGCTGCTGGCAAACGAACATCCGAAACCCGCCTGGCACTGTGTTTTGCATAACGTGGCGAAAGGCGTCAGGGAAGGCAAACCGTTATCGGCTATGCTGAGTGCTTACCCTGACGTTTTCCCGCCGATTTACCGGCAACTCGTTTCTATCGGCGAGCTGACCGGTCAGTTAGACCAATGCTGTTTGCAACTGGCGGCGCAACAGGAACAACAGGCGGAACTGAAAGCGAAAGTGAAAAAGGCGCTGCGCTATCCGCTGATTGTCAGCGTCATCGCTACCTTCGTCACACTGTTAATGCTGACGCTGGTTCTGCCGGAGTTTGCGAAAATCTATGCCACCTTTGATGCGCAGTTACCCTGGTTTACCCGTATGCTGATCGGTGTTTCCGACGTGCTGGTCAGCTCAGGGCCATGGCTGACCGGTATTGTCTCGTGTTGTTGTTTTGGCTATCAGCAAAAGTTGCATCCGCACATTCGCTGGAAGTTGCGCGAACAAAAGCTGCTTTTGCGATTGCCACTGACTTCACGGCTGGTCACTGATAGTTGCCTCAGTCAGGTTTTTCAAACGCTGGCGATGACACAACGCGCCGGAATGACACTGATTTCCGGGCTGACTGCCGCGTCGGCATCTGTGTCAAACTTACATTTCCAGACAGCTCTCGACGTGATTCGCGAAAAAATTATGCAGGACGCCATTACATAAAGCGTTTCAGGGGTCACCGCTGTTTCCTGCGTTATGTCAGCAGTTGATAAAAATCGGTGAGGAATCAGGAACGCTCGATGAGCTGTTACTTAAGCTGGCGCAGTTGCATAACAACAAGGCAAATTCGCTGGCGGATACGTTATCTCAAACGATTGAGCCAGTACTGATGGCAGTGATGGGCGTGATTGTTGGAGGATTAGTGATTGCGATGTACTTGCCCATTTTTCAGCTGGGTTCGGTGATGGGATGACGATGGCACGGGGAAAATAATTGCGGCGAAAGCGTATTTCGCCGCGGATAATTTTACCGATTTATTTGCTGCCGAACAGGCGGTTTTCCTGCTCTGCGACACGAATAAAGGTAGTACGTTTGGTAAGTTCTTTGAGACGTTCAGCGCCGACATAGGTACAGGCAGAACGCAGGCCGCCAAGAACGTCACGAACGGTATTTTCGACCGGTCCGCGCAAAGGCAGTTTTACAGTTTTGCCTTCCGCAGCGCGATATTCGGCGACACCGCCAACGTGGCGTTTCATTGCCGATTCTGAACTCATACCGTAGAAGAGCATGAATTTTTCACCATTTTCTTCAACGACAGTACCTTCACATTCTTCGTGTGCTGCCAGCATACCGCCAAGCATCACGAAGTCTGCGCCGCCGCCGAAAGCTTTCGCCACATCCCCGGGAACGGCACAACCGCCATCACTGACGATTTGTCCGCCCAGCCCGTGAGCAGCATCCGCACATTCGATAACGGCAGAAAGTTGCGGATAGCCAACACCGGTTTTCACACGCGTGGTACACACAGAACCCGGGCCGATACCGACTTTAACGATATCTGCGCCAGAAAGAATTAACTCTTCAACCATTTCGCCTGTGACCACATTACCGGCGCAAATGACTTTGTCCGGGCAGGCCTGACGAACGCGTTGCAGAAAACCGACGAAGTGTTCGGAATAGCCGTTAGCCACGTCAAGGCAGACAAATTTCAGCAGCGGAGAAAGCGCGAGGATTTGCAGTGTTTTAACAAAATCAGCTTCCGACGTGCCAGTCGACACCATCACATTTCTTAAAACTGACTCTTCAGCGGAGGTGATGAAAGCCTGCCATTGCTCAACGCTGTAATGCTTATGCACCGCCGTCAGCAAACCAAAAGACGCCAGTACCGTCGCCATGCGGAAAGTACCCACAGTGTCCATATTGGCAGCAATAATCGGCGTGCCTGACCAACTGATACCGGAGTGTTTGAATGTGAACGTGCGCTCAAGTTCAACTTCGGAGCGGCTTTTGAGGGTAGAACGTTTAGGGCGGATGAGTACGTCTTTAAAACCTAACTTCAAATCTTCTTCAATACGCATGACGGCTTTGTCCTGGTTTGGCGACGGATCGCTAGGGCGTACAACAAATTTTAGACACCCTTTCCAGTGGTTTTATCATACACAGGAAAATGACAACGGCAAGGATGCTTTTACAACAGACATCACAGACTTTTGATTGCGTTGGCGAATAATTTTTCGCATCAAAAACCAAGACGACCTTGGCTTGCACTTACTCATAATCTCTTTATCATTTACCTAACTAATTTTATCAGAGCGCCAGTATGAGCTATATCGTTGCATTGACCGGAGGTATCGGAAGCGGCAAAAGTACCGTTGCCGAAAGCTTCAGCCGTCATGGCGTAAGCATTGTCGATGCAGATATTATTGCCCGTCAGGTTGTAGTTCCGGGTGAACAGGCTCTGGAAGAGCTGGGCAAACGATTTGGCAAAAGTATCATTCTTGACGATGGCTCACTGAATCGCCCGGCGTTACGGGAACGTATTTTTAGTAATCCGCTTGAAAAAGAATGGGTTAATAAATTATTACACCCTATTATTCACGCCCGGACACAGCACCTTATTGCGCAAGCCGATACGCCTTACGTGCTTTGGGTAGTGCCGTTACTGATTGAAAACGGATTGCAAACGCAGGCTGATCGCGTTCTGGTGGTGGACGTCGAGCCACAAATTCAGCTTTCCCGCACCATGTTGCGCGACGGCATTGACCGCCATCAGGCTGAAAGTATTATTGCCGCGCAGGTGAGCCGTGAAAAACGCCTGGCCTGCGCGGATGACATTATTGATAACAGCGGAGATCCTCAAACGATCGAACCGCGTGTTGCCCAATTACATCGCTGCTATCTGAAACTGGCAGCGGGCGAAAACAGACAGGATATTGCCAAGCATGACTGATGTAGCTGCAACCGTTCTTTTTGAACATCCTCTGAATGAAAAAATGCGTACTTGGTTGCGTATCGAATTCCTGCTACAGCAGATGCACGCGAATGCACAAATTACTGCTGCGGCTTCAGCCCTTCTGTTCTTCCGCACCGCGTCTGATTTACTGGACGTGCTGGAGCGCGGAGAAGTCCGCACCGATTTGCTGAAAGAACTGGAACGCCAGCAACAGAAATTATCCCAATGGCAGGATGTTCCTGGGGTAGATGCGTCGCGAATTGACGGATTGCGTGCCGAACTGAAACAGTGCGCTTCCGTATTGATGAAAGCACCGCGAATCGGTCAGGCGCTGAAAGAAGATCGTCTGATTGCTTTGGTTCGTCAGCGTCAGAGTATTCCCGGTGGTTGCTGTAGTTTTGATTTGCCGACGCTGCATATCTGGCTTCATCTGGCTCAATCTCAGCGCGACAGCGAAGTCCAGAACTGGCTTGAAACACTGGCGCCACTCAACAACTCACTCACGATGGTGCTGGGTTTAATTCGCCAGTCCGGCGCTTTTCGTAATCAAATCAGCCTGAATGGTTTTTTCCAAGATAACGCAGAAGGTGCAGATCTGTTACGCTTGCGCCTCTCGTTGGAAAACCTGCTTTATCCGCAAGTTTCCGGGCACAAAACCCGTTATGCCATCCGCTTCTTACCGTTAGACAGCGAGCATGGCGTGGTTCCGGCACGACTGAATTTTGAACTTGCCTGCTGCTAGGAGTTGCAAATGGATCCTGAAATTATTGAAGTAAATTGCCCGACGTGTAACAAGACGGTGGTCTGGGGCGAAGAAAGCCCTTACCGTCCTTTTTGTTCCAAGCGCTGCCAGCTTATCGATCTCGGTGAGTGGGCTGACGAAGAGAAACGCATTCCGAGCAAAGGGGATGTGAATGATCTGGATGACTGGAGCGAAGAAGAGATTTCACACTGACATCTGTAAGATGTCGCATTTAGCAAATGTTAAAAAGGGGCGTGGCCCCTTTTTTGTGGGCGCCCTGATGCTCAGAAAATCAGAATTCGTTGTTTTTTAAGGCGCTTACGACAGCTTCGTTGGCGGGAGGAAATTCTTCCGCTTTCAGATCTGACTGCTTAACCCAGCGCTTTGGTTGCCCTTCTTTTCCATATGGCTCGCCCTGCCACTCTTCAACCAGAAAGAAGTAAAGCATGATAATGCGATCCGGAAATCTGTGTTCAAGCGTTTTCAGCAAAACAGGTGCTTTCGCTTCAATGCCCACTTCTTCCTGCAACTCACGAATGACAGCCTGCTCAGGCGTTTCACCCGCTTCTATTTTACCGCCCGGAAATTCCCAGAACCCCGCCATGTGTGAAGACGCATCACGTTGAGTAATAAAGATTTCTTTACCAGAATTCCGGATAATACCGGCTGCGATATTCAGCTGTTTAAGCGTCACTTTTCCACCTATTGACTGACTATAATGACTGTCTTATATAAGGATTTTTACACAAAAATAAAGGCGGTGATTAGCCGCCTTTAAGATTAACACGATGACTTAGCCTGAGATCTTACTTTTGCAGGCGGCCATGGCATTGTTTGTATTTCTTACCGGAACCACATGGGCAGAGATCGTTACGGCCGACTTTACGCTCGCCAGATGCGGCAAGACGTGCAGCTTCAGCCACTTCAATTTCTTGCTGATCCTGATGGCTCAGCTGCTGCTGACGGGCCAGATGTTCGGCTTCTTCGCGGCGCTGAATTTCCATTGCTTCGATTTCTTCAGGCATACGAACCTGAACTTTGCTCAGCACGCTGACCACTTCGTATTTCAGTGATTCCAGCATGGCGGCAAACATAGCAAAGGATTCGCGTTTGTATTCCTGCTTAGGATCTTTCTGCGCATAACCCCGTAAATGGATGCCCTGACGCAAGTAGTCCATCGCGGCCAGATGCTCTTTCCATAGGGAATCAAGCGTTTGTAGCATCACGCCTTTCTCGAAGTTACGCATCATTTCTGCGCCAACCACTTCTTCTTTACGGGCGTAAGATTCTTTCGCGATTTCCATAATACGTTCGCGCAGGGTTTCTTCATGCAATTCAGGCTCTTTATCCAGCCATTCTGCAATCGGCATTTCCAGCTCGAAATCTTGTTTCAGGCGATCCTGAAGACCCTGAACATCCCACATTTCTTCCAGAGACTGCGGCGGAATGTAGCTGTCGATAGTTGCTTTGAACACGTCCTCACGGATGCTGGCGATGGTTTCACTGACATCAGACACGTCCAGTAATTCGTTACGCTGGCTGTAGATCGCACGACGCTGATCGCTGGCGACATCATCGTATTCCAGCAATTGCTTACGAATATCAAAGTTACGGCTTTCAACTTTACGCTGAGCATTGGCAATCGCTTTGGTCACCCAAGGGTGCTCAATCGCTTCGCCCGGTTTCATACCCAATTTACGCATCATGCTCGACACACGATCAGACGCAAAGATACGCATCAGGGCATCTTCCATAGACAGATAGAAGCGTGATGAACCGGCGTCACCCTGACGGCCTGCACGGCCGCGAAGCTGGTTATCAATACGGCGTGATTCATGACGCTCAGTACCGATAATGTGCAAACCGCCGGAAGCCAGAACCGCATCGTGGCGAATCTGCCAGGCTGCTTTGATTTCTGCGATTTTCTCGTCGGTTGCTTCTTCACCGAGGTTTTCAACTTCAACCTGCCAGCTGCCGCCCAGCACGATATCGGTACCACGACCGGCCATGTTGGTTGCGATGGTTACTGCGCCTGGCTGACCAGCCTGGGCGACGATATCTGCTTCTTTAGCGTGGAACTTGGCGTTCAGTACGCTGTGCGCAATACCCGCTTTAGTCAGTTCATTAGAAACGACTTCGGATTTCTCAATCGAAATGGTACCCACCAGAACCGGCTGGCCTTTGGCAGTACACTGACGGATATCTTCGATAATCGCGCCAATTTTTTCCATTTCGGTCATGTACACCAGGTCGGCCATGTCTTTACGCACCATAGGGCGGTTCGTTGGCACAACGATGGTATCCAGTTTGTAAATGGAGCTGAATTCGAACGCTTCAGTATCCGCAGTACCGGTCATACCGGCCAGTTTTTCATACAGACGGAAGTAGTTCTGGAAAGTGATAGAAGCCAGCGTCTGGTTTTCGTTTTGAATATCAACGCCTTCTTTCGCTTCCACTGCCTGGTGCAAACCATCAGACCAGCGACGACCCTGCATGGTACGACCTGTGTGTTCGTCAACGATGATAACTTCACCGTCTTTCACGATGTAATCGACATCTCGGGTGAACAGCACGTGCGCGCGCAGTGCAGCGGTGACGTGGTGCATCAGCATAATGTTGGTCGGGGAATACAGAGATTCCCCCTCTTCCATAATGCCTGCCTCAACCAGCATCTCTTCGATCAGAACCAGACCGCGTTCGGTCAGATGAACCTGACGTGCTTTCTCATCCACGGAGAAGTGGCCTTCACCCTGGAAGGTGTCGGAATCTTCTTTTTCCTGACGGATCAGTTTAGGGATCAGTTTGTCCACGCGGGTGTACATCTCTGAGCTGTCTTCTGCCGGACCGGAAATGATCAGCGGAGTACGTGCTTCATCGATCAGGATCGAGTCAACCTCATCCACCAGCGCGTAGTGCAGTTTGCGCTGAACGCGTTCTTCAGGGCTGAAAGCCATGTTGTCGCGCAGGTAGTCAAAGCCGTATTCGTTATTTGTACCGTAAGTGATGTCGGCAGCGTAAGCAGCGCGTTTAGCCGGAGAAGGCATGCCTGGCAGGTTAATACCGATGCTCAGACCGAGGAACTCAAACAATGGACGGTTATTTTCGGCGTCACGCTGGGCTAAGTAGTCGTTGACGGTCACAACGTGAACGCCTTTACCGCTCAGTGCGTTCAGGTAAGCCGGCAGCGTTGCGGTCAGCGTTTTACCTTCACCGGTACGCATTTCCGCGATGCAGCGCTCATTCAGCACCATACCGCCGAGTAACTGGACGTCAAAATGACGCATACCGAAGACACGCTTACTGGATTCGCGAACCACCGCAAAGGCTTCCGGGATCAGAGTCTCCAGGACTTCGCCTTTCGCCAGACGCTCACGGAACTCATCGGTTTTAGCTCGCAGTTGTTCGTCGGTCAGCTTTTGAATTTCAGGTTCCATGCGGCCGATAAGGTCCACAACTTTACGCATACGGCGCAGTGTACGATCGTTACGGCTACCAAAAACTTTGGTCAATAATTTGATTAACATGATGCTTAATATCTCTTGGAGGCCATTAAATGCAGCCACTAATTTATTGATTTATAGATAGAGTTTAAACTTACAGTCTGTTAAATCAGGAAGGCCGGGCCGGCACGAATGCCTTGCACCTGTGCTAACCACAGTCCGGTTTGATGCGATGAAGAGAAATTCAGGAAAGGTTGTTGCGTGTGACGGATGATAACAGGCGGTTTGGACTCATGCGTCAGTAATGCATTCAGGGTCACCAGCAGCGCAAGTTGCTGTACGTGAAGAGGTTCTGCTTGCTGTGCGACAATTTCAGGTTGAGCCGCGGTGTAAACCACCTGCGGTGCCAGCG
Organism: Rahnella sp. ChDrAdgB13; assembly: GCF_017655185.1. Taxonomy (NCBI): domain Bacteria; kingdom Pseudomonadati; phylum Pseudomonadota; class Gammaproteobacteria; order Enterobacterales; family Yersiniaceae; genus Rahnella; species Rahnella sp. ChDrAdgB13. The sequence continues at coordinate 108,376 of NZ_JAEMGT010000003.1, forward strand.
CAAAAGAAAGATGACGGATGACCGTGCGCAGTGCATGCTGCTGCCAGTAATCCACACCGAAAGACGGGCGGCGATTTGCCTGGAGCAACGCGAGGTTACTCAGCCCTGTACTGCCGATGTTAAGTCGGTTTAGACTTGAGGACGTATTGGGAACCGCAGGCAGTTCCGTTTGCGAGAGGTTCGTTGACACGCCAAGGCTCGCCGCTACCATCCCCAACAGGAGATGCGGCCAAAAATACCTTCTGCCAAATTGTCGCCAACGATTTAGAATACCAATCACAAGTTTACAATCCGCCGGAGCCCATCATGCGCGATAGCCGCCCACAATTATTAGATATCCTGTTCGATGATGCCTCTTCCACAGAGCAAAGCCCGCTGCGTATTGTTCAACAGCGTGCTGCGGCGTTATTAAAACTTAACCGCGCAGTGAAAGGTCTGTTACCGGCGCCCATGCAACCATGGTGTCGTGTCGGTAATTATCGACAGGGAGTTTTAGTACTTGAGATAGCTAATGCCAGCTGGATGATGCGCTTACGCTATGAACAACCCGCATTACTCTCTGCACTTCGAGCGCAAATTCTACCATCATTGTCGTCAATCGACATCAGGATTAATCCTTCGCTCATGGCGAAAATGGAAAATGCGTCGCAGATTGCGGTTAAAAATAAAGCGATCGCATCTGAATCGATGCCGGTCAGACATTTGAGTGCGCAGAGTGCGGAAGAATTACGGGGACTGGCGAGCCGTAGCCCGGAAAAACTCAGAAAGGCATTAGAACGACTGGCTGAATTGGCCGGAGAGGGTGCCAAAACAACCAGTCGTAATAAGTAATGATATCAGTACCGATTACGCCAATACTGTGGAAGGTGCTTTAAAAGCCAGAGGCATTTCAGCTTCATCCTGGAAGGTTACTAATTCCCAGGCTTCCTGCTTAGCCAATACCGCTTGCAATAACTTGTTGTTCAACGCATGGCCAGACTTGAATGCGGTAAACGCACCAATGATGTTATGCCCACACATGAACAGGTCACCGATAGCATCAAGCATTTTGTGACGAACGAATTCATCTTCAAAACGCAGGCCATCTTCGTTAAGCACACGGTAATCATCCACAACAATCGCGCAATCAAAGCTGCCACCCAGGCACAAACCACGTGACTGCAGGTACTCGATATCACGCATAAAACCAAAAGTACGTGCGCGGCTGATTTGGCGAACAAATGCTTCTGCGGAGAAGTTCATTTTGTAACGCTGTGAACTGGAATCAATCGCCGGGTGATTAAAGTCGATAGTGAAGTCCAGAGAGAAACCATTGAATGGTTTGAACTCCGCCCACTTATCACCGTCTTCAACACGCACAGTTTCTTTGATGCGCAGAAATTTCTTCGCGCTGTTCAGTTCTTCGATCCCAGCGTCCATCAACAGATAGACGAAAGGCGCGGCGCTACCGTCCATAATCGGCACTTCAGGCGCATCGACTTCGATAACAATGTTATCAATGCCCAGGCCCGCTAATGCCGCATTAAGGTGTTCAACCGTAGAAATGCGTACGTCATGCTCATTAACCAGGCAAGTACAGAGCATGGTATCACGCACGGATTTTGCATCTGCCGGGAAATCAACCGGTGGATTCAAGTCAGTGCGACGATAGATGACCCCGGTATTTGCCGGTGCAGGACGCAGAGTCAGGGTGACTTTCTTGCCGGTATGCAAACCGACGCCCGTCGCCTGAACGATACGTTTTAATGTACGTTGTTTGATCATCGTATTTATCTCGCAATGTTATCCATCCAACCGACCTAAGCTTACCTTAAGATCGGTGGGACAGTTTAGCACAAAGAGCGGAGATCCTACAATTCGGACTAGTCTGCCTGCTTACGCAGGAAGGCCGGGATGTCCAAATAGTCGGGCTCTTTATTAGATTGCGCGCTTTGATCATTCACCACTTTAGCCGCTGGCTTGGTTTCCTGCGGCAACGGAGACATCCCGTGCTGCTGGTAACGGTGATCCATCACTGGCTGGCTGGCTGGCTTGTTGGTCACCAAAGTGATCTCTGGACGTTTGTCCATGCCGATGCCGGTCGCAACCACGGTAACACGCAGTTCGTCATTCATTTCCGGGTCAAGGGAAGTACCGATAACTACGGTGGCGTTGTCAGAAGCGAAAGCACGGATAGTGTTACCCACAGTTTCGAATTCATCCAGACGCAGGTCGAAGCCCGCAGTAATGTTGACCAGTACGCCGCGCGCGCCGGACAAGTCGATGTCTTCCAGCAACGGGCTGGAGATCGCCATTTCAGCCGCTTCTTCAGCACGGTCTTCACCACATGCCACGCCGGAACCCATCATGGCATAACCCATTTCGGACATTACGGTGCGCACATCAGCAAAGTCGACGTTCATCAGACCCGGACGGGTGATCAGCTCTGCGATACCCTGTACCGCACCTTTCAGCACGTCATTGGCCGCACCGAAAGCGTCCAGCAGAGAGATACCGCGACCCAGAACTTTCAACAGTTTGTCGTTCGGGATAGTGATCAGAGAGTCCACATGCTTGGACAGCTCAGCGATACCCTGCTCCGCGAATGCCATACGCTTCTTGCCTTCAAAGTTGAAAGGCTTAGTCACGACAGCAACGGTCAGAATACCCAAATCTTTTGCAACTTCAGCTACCACTGGCGCAGCACCGGTACCGGTACCGCCGCCCATGCCCGCTGCGATAAAGACCATGTCAGCACCTTCAAGCGCAGCGCGCAGGGCTTCACGGTCTTCTTCTGCAGAATTGCGACCCACTTCAGGGTTCGCGCCAGCACCCAGACCTTTGGTAATACCGCTACCGATCTGAATTGTCTGGCCTACAGCCGTTTTACGCAACGCCTGGGCGTCTGTGTTAACGGCAAAGAATTCAACACCTTCGATGCGCTCACGCACCATGTGTTCGACAGCGTTACCGCCGCCACCGCCGACGCCGATGACTTTAATCACCGCGTCGTTGGTCAGTTCCATAGGTTCAAACATAGTTTCTCTCCGTTTTGTGCCTGTCGCGTCGGGATCAAAAACCATAACAGCATGATCCCGTTGTTAAAACATTAAAACTCTTTTCTCAGCCAGCTGTTGATTCTTTTGAACCAATTGCCCACTGAGGCGCGTTTTTCCACTTCGGCCTCACCGCTCAGGTGAGACTCTTTTCCATAGTGCAGCAGCCCTACAGCCGTTGAGTAGTAAGGTTCCTGCGCATAATCTGTCAGCCCTGTGATGTTCAGAGGTTGCCCGATACGCACCTGGGTATGGAATACCCGCTGCGCACAAGCTGCCAGACCATCAATTTGTGCTGCGCCGCCTGTCAAAACAATACCGGCGGCCAGATGATGTTTTACGCCTTGCTGACGTAACTGCTCCTGCAATTGCAAAATTTCGTCGTTCACTAGATTCAGCAATTCTGTATAACGAGGCTCGATGACTTCAGCCAATGTCTGACGTTGCAGACTGCGCGGAGGGCGTCCGCCTACGCTCGGCACTTCGACGTTTTCGTCTTTGCCGACAATCGAACCTAATGCACAACCGTGGCGAACCTTGATAGCTTCGGCATCGGTCGGTGGCGTTCCAAACGCATAAGCGATGTCGCTGGTGACCACGTTCCCTGCATAAGGGATAACCTTAGTATGACGTAGTGCGCCGCCGGTATAAACCGCGATATCCATGGTTCCACCACCAATATCGACGACACAGACTCCTAATTCGCGCTCATCTTCGGTCAGAACCGCATAACTGGCAGCCAGACCGGCAAAAATCAGCTGGTCAACTTTCAAGCCACAGCGTTCAACCGCTTTCACAATGTTCTTCGCCATATCGTTATGGCAGGTAATCAGGTGAACTTTTGCCTGCATACGCACGCCGGAAAGTCCGACAGGGTTTTTGATCCCTTCCTGATAATCAATGGCGTATTCCTGAGGGATCACATGCAGAACACGATGTTCGTCACGTACGCGTACCGACTTCGCGGTATGCACAACGTTCTCTACATCTTCCTGCGTGACTTCCTCTTCTGAAATAGGAACCATCCCTATTTCATTCTGGCAACTGATATGTTTACCAGACAAAGCAAGGTAAACAGAGGAAATCTGGCAATCCGCCATCAGTTCAGCCTGATCGATGGCGCGCTGTACGCACTTCACCACCGATTCCAGATCATTCACGCCACCCTTGTCCATGCCCCGGGACGGGCAACTGCCCACACCGATAATATTGACCATGCCATCGGGCAGAACTTCCCCCACCAATGCGGCGACTTTTGCCGTACCGATTTCCAGCCCAACTACCAGTTTTCTGTCCGTCGACTTGATCATTGTTGTTTAGCCTGTGCCTGATTCTGTTGCTGATTACTGTTTTGCTGGTCAATAAACTCCGGAGCCCAACCTACCGACGCACCGCTGTCATAACGTAAATCGACATATGTAATGCGTTTTTTATCGGCTTCAGCCTGTTGCTGGAATCGCGGGTAAAGCTCGATAAAACGTTGTAAACGCCCCATCCGGTCATCTCTCCCCAATTCCAGCCGGACGTCGCTATCCAGAGTTAACTGCCACGAGTGACGCGCACTCATTGCTACTGCCTTCAGCGTGAATTTCCCGGCGGCCAGCGCCTGGCTCATCGTTTGAAAGCCCTGCAAAACATCCTGTTCGCTGCCTTCCGGACCGTAAAGCAACGGCATTTTCTGTTTGACCACACGTTCAGCGGGTATGCTGAATGATTTGCCATCGGCATCAACCATATGCAGATCATTCCAGTGTGCGACCGGCACATACTCCACCAGGTGAATCTTCAATTCATTCGGCCATTGCTTGCGGACGCTGACCTGTTTTATCCAGGGTAAACGTTCAATCTGCTGCTGAATGACGTTTACATCCTGCGTCATGAACGTTCCCGGTGCCCCTAAGGACAGAATCGCCTGACGAATATCATCGTTGGTCGTGTAATGACGTTCTCCCGTAACCACAAGCTGAGACAACGGCAACCGGTTCGCATCCTGCATCCAGCCAATAACGGCCCACGCACTCCATAAAATAGTTCCTACCACCAACAGCAAGAACACAATCCCTGCCAGCTGGCCACCGTTACTGCGACGGCCGCTGTTGCTCTCGGCCGTCTCACGCTCTCGGGTATTCAGGGCGGCTTGAGACATATCAGTCAGCCAAAGCCAGAATACGGAAAACGAGTTGCGGGAAGCTCAGCCCGGAATGTTTAGCCGCCATCGGCACTAAGCTGTGGCTGGTCATTCCTGGCGAAGTATTCACTTCCAGCAAATTAAAGCTGCCGTCACCATCCTGCATCACGTCAACACGCCCCCAGCCACTGCAATCGAGTGCCTGATAAGCCTGCAAGGCCAGCGCAGATAACTGTTTTTCCTGCTCCTCGCTTAAACCGCTCGGGCAAAAATACTGTGTTTCGTCAGAAAGATACTTCGCCTGATAGTCATAAAACGTTCCGGCTGGCTGGATGCGGATTGATGGCATAACCTGATCGCCCACGATAGCTACCGTGTATTCCGGGCCACTTAACCATTTTTCAATCAGTACGTTATCGTCATGACGGAAGCCTTCCTGCAGGGCTGGCAACAACTCTTTTTCCGTTGTCACTTTGCTCATGCCGACGCTCGAACCTTCGCGGCTCGGTTTGACGATAACCGGCAGGCCTAATTCGGCGATTCTTGCCGCCAGAGCGCCCTGCCCTGCTTCTTCAATTTGTGAACGATGCAACGTCACAAACGGGGCAACCGGCAAACCCAGCGCCTGCCACACCAGTTTGGTGCGGAATTTATCCATGGTCAGTGCGGAAGCCATCACGCCACTGCCGGTATATGGCAGGCCGATTTGCTCGAGCAATCCTTGCAACGTACCGTCTTCACCGCCGCGGCCATGCAGCGCGATAAAGACTTTGCTGAACCCTTCTTCTTTAAGAAGCGCCACGTTGAATGTTTTGGTATCGATGCCATGCGCATCCACACCTGATTCGCGTAAACCTGCCAGCACGGCAGCGCCGGACTGCAATGACACATCGCGTTCTGCGGAAGTACCACCCAACAATACCGCTACTTTCTCAGACATGATGTTCTTCACCTTTTTTCACTGGCTGCAACTTTTGATCAGCCAATTTTCGGGCCACTTTGCCAACGTTACCGGCACCCTGCACCAGCACTAAATCGTCACCTTCGAGGATCTGCGCCAGACTTTCAGGTACTGCGTCAATATCAGAAACCAGAATAGGATCCAGCTTGCCTCGCGCACGAATGGTGCGGCATAACGAGCGGCTGTCGGCACCCGGAATTGGCGCTTCACCTGCCGGGTAAACGTCAAGCATGATCAGCACATCGACCTGAGACAGCACATTCGCGAAGTCGTCGTACAAATCGCGGGTACGCGTGTAACGGTGAGGCTGGAAAATCATCACCAGACGCTTGTTCGCCCAGCCCGCGCGCGCTGCTTTGATTGTCGCATCCACTTCTGTCGGATGGTGACCGTAGTCATCAACCAGCATTGCGCTTCCGGTTTTTCCGTTTACATTTTCCAGCGCGTAATCGCCCAGGAAATCAAAACGACGACCCGTTCCCTGGAAGCCTTCCAGCGCACGCAAAATTGCGTCATCGCTGATACCTTCATCTGTCGCAACAGCAACGGCCGCAGCGGCATTCAGGGCGTTATGTCGGCCCGGTGCGTTCAGGGTTACGCTGATCAGCGGCAGATCCTGACGACGTATCGTAAAGTGCCCCTGCGCGCCAACCTGACGGTAATTTTCGATAATGACATCCGCATCTTCGCTGAAACCGTAGGTCGTCATATGGCGGCCTACACGCGGGATCAGCTCACGGATCACCGGATCATCAATACACATCACCGCACGTCCGTAGAACGGCAGATTGTGCAGGAAATTTACAAACGTCTGTTTCAGGTTTTCAAAATCGCCCTGATACGTATCCATGTGATCCGCTTCGATGTTGGTCACAATCGCCACCATCGGTTGCAGATGCAAGAACGACGCATCGCTTTCATCCGCTTCTGCAATCAGAAAACGGCTGGAACCCAGACGCGCATGCGTTCCGGCTGCTTTAACCAGTCCGCCGTTTACGAAAGTCGGGTCCAGCCCGGCTTCTGCGTAAATGCTGGTGACCATCGCCGTGGTCGTGGTTTTACCGTGTGTCCCTGCCACGGCGATGCCGTGACGAAAACGCATCAGCTCGGCAAGCATTTCCGCGCGACGGATAACCGGGATGCGCGCTTCACGGGCGGCAACAATTTCCGGATTATCGGAAGAGATAGCCGTCGAAACCACCACCACGCTGGCATCCAGCACATTCTCCGGGCGGTGATTGAAATAAATTGTCGCGCCCAGTGCAGTCAGTTGCTGAGTGACCGCGTTCGGCGCTAAGTCAGAACCGCTAATCTGATAGCCTTCATTGGCCAACACTTCGGCGATACCACCCATGCCGGCACCACCGATGCCAACAAAGTGAATGTGCCGGACACGATGCATCTCGGGCACGAAGGTACGCAGTTTCGCCAATTGTTGTGTATTCACGTTTTTATTCACTATTTCAGGTTACTGATTAATCCGTTTCTTACGGCTGGGACCACGCTGCGCATGGCCCGTTCAATTTCATTTTTTACTGGCGGCAACCACTTCTGCGGCTACACGTTCTGTCGCATCAGGAATGGCGGCGGCACGCGCAGCTCTTGCCATTTCTATCAGATGGGTTCTGTCCCATCCGGCCATCAGGTCAGCGACGGCGGCGGCACTAAAATCTTTCTGCTCAATAATCTTTGCAGCACCGGCTTTTTCAAGCGGCAATGCGTTCCAGTACTGCTGGCGGTCTTTATGCTGGAATGGCACAAAAATGGCTGGCAAACCTGCGGCAGCAATTTCACTGACCGTTAACGCGCCGGAGCGGCATACCACCACATCCGCCCAGGCATAAGCCGCTGCCATGTCATCAATGAATTCGGTCACTTTATGCTGAGTCTGACCGGCTTTTTCGTAAGCCTGATTCACGGACTCCAGCGCGCCTTTACCGACCTGATGCCACAACGTAATTTTTTCGCCCATCAGCGCTGCCACTTCCGGCATGGTCTGATTCAGGACCCGCGCGCCCTGACTTCCGCCAATGACCAGCACACGGATTGGTCCTTCGCGCCCGGCCAGACGGGTTTGCGGTAATTCCAGCGCCAGCACATCGGTCCGCACCGGATTACCGACCACGGCCGCATTCGGGAATGCGCCGGGAAACGCCTGTAATACTTTTTTGGCAATGTGCGACAAACCGCGATTGGTCATGCCCGCAATACCATTTTGTTCATGCAGCACCACCGGAATACCCAGTGACCATGCCGCCAGACCGCCGGGGCCGGAAACGTAACCGCCCATACCTAAAACCACATCAGGCTGGAAGCGCTTCATGATGGCTTTCGCCTGGCGCCAGGCATGATATATGCGAACAGGGGCAGTGAGTTGCGCTTTCAGACCTTTCCCACGTAATCCTGAGATTTTAATGAAATCAATCTCGATGCCATTCTTTGGCACCAAATCCGCTTCCATTCGGTCTGCGGTGCCCAGCCAGCGAACTTCCCAGCCTTGCGCCATAAGATGATGTGCGACGGCCAGACCGGGGAAAACGTGCCCGCCGGTACCGCCTGCCATCACCATCAAACGCCGGGTATTGCCACTCATCGGGCGCTCCTTACAAACGCCTGGGCTTTTGCCAGACGCGTTTCAAAATCCACTCGCAGCAATAACACGATTGCCGTCGACATAATTAACAGACTCGAACCACCGTAACTGATGAGCGGTAAGGTCAGACCTTTCGTTGGTAGCATCCCCGCAGCGGCCCCGACGTTAACCAGCGCCTGGAAGCTGAACCACACGCCAATTGAGCAGGCCAAAAATCCGGAAAAACGCTGGTCAATCTCCAGTGCGCGACGCCCGATGGACATGGCGCGAAAAGCGACGAAGAATACCATCAACAAAGCCAAAACCACACCGAAATACCCCAATTCTTCACCCAAAATGGAGAAGATAAAGTCGGTATGCGCTTCCGGTAAATACTCCAGTTTCTGCACCGAATTCCCGAGCCCCTGGCCCCAGAATTCACCGCGACCAAACGCCATCAGTGACTGGGTTAACTGGTAGCCACTGCCAAACGGATCGGCCCACGGATTCCAGAACGACGTTACGCGGCGCATACGGTACGGTTCGGCCAGAACCAGCAACACAACGGCGAAAGCACCGGACCCGATGATGGCCAGGAACTGCCACATTTTTGCCCCCGCCAGGAACAACATCGCCAGCGTGGTAATAAACAGTACTACGACGGTACCGAGGTCAGGCTGGGCCAGCAGGAGAACCGCCAGAACCACCATTACACCCATCGGTTTACAAAAACCCCAGAAGTTGCTCCGGACTTCATCAACCTTTCGCACCAGATAGCTGGCGAGATAGCAAAACAGTGACAGCTTGGAAAACTCTGCGGGCTGAATACGCAATGGCCCCAGTGAAATCCAGCGTGATGCCCCGTTAACCGAGCTTCCCACCACCAGCACAACCAGCAACATCACCACGGAAAGCAGCAGCAGAACGTTACTGTATTTCTGCCAGATCGCCATCGGTACACGCAGCGTGACCAGCGAAAGCCCGAAGGCCAGGGCAAGGTAAATCGCATCACGTTTGGCAAACAAAAACGGGTCATCAGCCAGACGCTGGCCGATCGGCATCGAAGCCGATGTCACCATCACGAAGCCGATAATTGCCAGACCAAATGTCAGCCACAGCAGCGTCCGGTCATACAGCACCAGCGTCAGCGAGTCGTTTTCTTTCGACCCCATCACCCAGTCGTTAAATTTTCCGACGAGGCTCAGCCCCGGGATACGGATCCGCATTAACCCAGCTCCTTCGCCAGCGCAGTGAAAACATCACCGCGTTGTTCAAAACTGCGGAACTGATCAAGACTTGCGCAGGCCGGAGACAGTAAAACCATATCGCCTGACGCCACATGCGTGCTGATATCACGCATCGCCTGTTCCATCGTTTCAAACAGAGAAGAAACTTCAGGACGTAAATCTGCCAGCTCCGCGCCGTCACGGCCAAAGCAGTAGATGCGCAGATTATCGCCCTGCAAATATTTCGTCAGAGGCGAGAAATCCGCAGATTTCCCGTCACCGCCCAGCAGTAGGTGCAATGTACCCTCAACGTGCAGGCCGTTGAGGGCTGCTTCGGTGCTACCGACGTTGGTCGCTTTGGAATCGTTGATCCAACGGACGCCATTGTGTTGCCACGCTACCTGAAAACGGTGCGCCAGTCCGGTAAAGGTCGTCAGGGCTTTCAGGCCTGAAGCATGAGGAATGCCCACGGCATCCGCGAGTGCCAGTGCAGCCAGCGCGTTGGTATAATTGTGGCGGCCTGTCAGCGGCATTTCTTTGGTATTCAGTACTTTCTCGCCACGCACACGCAGCCAGATATCATCCTGCTGGCGTGTCAGATGGTAATCACCGACATCCACACCAAAACTCACGCAACGTTTATCAGCGCCACGCACCGGCATTGTCAGCGCATCATCAGCATTGACGACGCACAGCGCAGCGTTTTCATAAACTTTCAGTTTTGCCGCGCGATACTGCTGCAAACCAAACGGATAGCGATCCATATGATCTTCGGTCACGTTGAGGATCGTCGCGGCCGCCGCGTGCAGACTGTGCGTAGTTTCAAGCTGGAAACTGGACAGTTCGAGCACAAACAAATCGTATTCATGATCAAGCATGGTCAGTACTGGCAGACCAATGTTACCGCCCACGCCGACGCGCCATCCGGCAGCTTTCGCCATTTCGCCAACCAGCGTTGTTACAGTGCTTTTACCATTAGAACCAGTGATCGCCACAATCGGCGTTTGCGTTTCGCGGCAGAACAGCTCGATATCACCGATTATTTCCACGCCCGCATCGGCGGCAGCGCTCAGTGCAGGAGTCGCCAGCGCCATACCGGGGCTGGCGATAATCAGGTCCGCATCGAGCAGCCAGTCTTCATTGAGCGAACCCAGATGACGTTCAATGTTATCCGCGAGTTTATCCAGTCCGGGCGGGCTGACGCGGGTATCAATAACACGCGGCGTCACGCCCCGTGCCACAAAGAAATCAACACAGGACAGGCCGGTAAGACCCAGCCCGGTGATGACCACTTTTTTACCCTGATAGTCAGCCATAATTACCGCACCTTCAGCGTCGCCAGGCCAATCAGGACCAGCATCAGCGAAATAATCCAGAAGCGCACGATGACGCGCGGTTCCGGCCAGCCTTTAAGTTCGTAGTGATGATGGATGGGCGCCATACGGAAAATGCGCTGACCACGTAACTTAAAGGACCCGACTTGCAAGATGACCGACAGTGTTTCAACCACGAACACACCGCCCATAATCACCAGTAAGAATTCCTGACGCAGCAACACGGCGATAGTCCCCAGCGCACCGCCCAGAGCCAGTGAACCGACATCACCCATGAAAACTTGAGCCGGATAGGTGTTGAACCACAGGAAGCCAAGACCGGCGCCGACAATGGCGGTACACACGATCACCAGTTCACCCGCGTGGCGAAGGTAAGGAATGTGCAGGTAGCTGGCAAAATTCATGTTACCGGTCGCCCAGGCCACCAGCGCAAAGCCAGCTGCGACGAACACGGTTGGCATAATCGCCAGGCCGTCTAAACCATCGGTCAGGTTAACGGCGTTACTGGTTCCGACAATCACGAAGTAGCTCAGCAAGATATACAGCAGCCCCAGCTGCGGCATGACGTCTTTAAAGAACGGCACTACCAGCTCAGTGGCTGGCGTGTCTTTCCCGATGGCATACATCGTGAAGGCGGCGGCAAGTGCGATAACTGACTGCCAGAAGTATTTCCAGCGGGCAATCAGACCCTTGGTGTCTTTACGGACGACTTTGCGGTAGTCATCGATAAAACCGACAACACCGTAGCCCAGCAGAACAAACAGCACGCACCAGACATACGGGTTAGACGGGTAAGCCCACATCAGAACGGAAATTGTGATGGATGCCAGGATCATCAGGCCGCCCATCGTTGGCGTCCCGCGTTTACTGAAATGCGATTCCGGGCCGTCGTTACGGACAACCTGACCAAAAGACATTTTTTGCAGACGGGCAATCATCCGTGGTCCGATCCACAAAGACAGGAACAAAGCAGTCAGCAGGCTGACAATGGCGCGAAACGTCAGGTAGGAAAAGACGTTGAAGCCGGAATAATATTTGACCAAGTGTTCGGCCAGCCAAACTAGCATGTTGCATTCTCCTGTAACGCGCGTACTACCTGCTCCATTGCGGCACTACGTGAACCTTTAATCAAAACGGTAATTACCGCGTGTTCAGACAGTAAGCTCGTTAAACGGGCCGTCAGGGCTGCCTTATCCTCTAAATGCTCACCACATCCGCTGGCATCACTGATGATGCGGCTGTCGTGACCAATACTGAATACTTTATCGATACCTGCTGCACGGATCGCTTCGCCGACCTGACGGTGACAGCTTTCGCTTTCAGCGCCCAGTTCAGCCATGTCGCCGACGGCCATCACGCGGTAGCCCGGCATTTCTGACAACACTTGTGCCGCTGCCGTCATTGAACCGACGTTCGCGTTATAGCTGTCGTCGAGCACGGTTTTGCCTTCGCTAAGCGCAATCGGGAACAAACGTCCTTTGACGGATTGCAGGGTTTTCAGGCCAGCACGCACGTTTTCAAGCGAAGCGCCGACAGACAGCGCCAGCGCAGCCGCAGCCAAAGCGTTGGCAATGTTGTGGCGTCCCGGCACCGGCAACGAAACATCAATGCTGCCTTTTGGTGAATGCAGAGTGAAAGCGGTGTTCAGCGGGCTGAGTCTGACGTCGGTCGCGTTGAAATCGATGCCCTCATTTTTTGCAGAAGAGAACTGCCAGACGGTTTTACCGGTTAGTTTGTGCTGCCAGTTTGCCCAGTCATTACTCTCAGCGTTGATCACCGCGATACCGTTTTCCGGCAAACCTTCAAAAATCTCGCCTTTTGCGCGGGCAACGCCGGCCAGCGAACCAAAACCTTCAAGATGAGCCGCAGAGAGATTGTTGATCAGCGTAGTCTCAGGACGTGCCAGCGCGGTGGTATAGGCGATTTCGCCCGGATGGTTTGCGCCCATCTCAATAACGGCAAAATCATGCTCTGCGGTCAGGCGCAGTAACGTCAGCGGTACGCCGATGTCGTTATTGAAATTGCCTGCGGTGTACAGGACGTTACCGCACTCACGCAAAATCGCCGCGGTCATTTCTTTCACAGAAGTCTTGCCGGAGGAGCCGGTCAGGCCGACCACGCGGGCAGGAACCTGCTGGCGAACCCAGCCGCCGAGTTGACCCAGCGCAATGCGGGTGTCAGCGACAACTAACTGAGGGACTTCCACCGGTAAGCGCTTACTTACCAGCAAAGCACCTGCTCCGGCTTTTACGGCATCAGCCGCAAAATCGTGGGCATCGAATTTTTCGCCTTTCAGCGCGACAAATAAACAGCCTTCGGTGATCTGACGGGTATCCGTCGTCACGCTGTCAATTTGTGTATCCGCGCCGACAAGTTCAGCGTTGAGCGCGTCGGCCAGAGTTTGCAGAGAAACGCGGATCATGCGATCACCCCCAGCAAACGTGCGACAGTCACCCGGTCGGAGTAATCAAGACGCTGATTTCCCACCAGCTGATAATCTTCATGGCCTTTGCCGGCAATCAGAACGACGTCGTCTTCCTGCGCCTGCATGATGGCGCTGGTCACCGCTTCCGCACGACCATGGATTTCCTGCACACGGCCAGCATCAAGCAATCCGGCAAGAATATCCGCCACGATGGCGCGAGGTTCTTCGCTGCGCGGGTTGTCATCGGTCACAATAACGCGATCGGCGAATTGTTCGGCAATCCCACCCATCAGAGGACGTTTGCCTTTATCGCGATCGCCACCGCAACCGAACACGCACCACAGTTGCCCTTTGCAGTGCAGACGGGCAGCCGCCAGCGCTTTTTCCAGCGCATCCGGCGTATGTGCGTAATCGACAACGGCGGTCGGTTTACCCGGCGCGTTGAAGACTTCCATACGCCCGCAAACAGGTTGTAACTGGGAACCCGTCGCCAGCAATTGTGCCAGCGGATAATCAAGGGAAAGCAGAGTCGCCAGTGCAACCAGCAGATTGCTGACATTGAACGCGCCCATCAGGCGGCTCTCCAGCTTGCCTTCGCCCCAGCTTGAATCGATATTTACCGTCGCGCCGTTGTCGTGATAGTTCACGCTACGGGCAACCAGCCAGCGGCCTTTCCAGCCCGCCGGGATTTTGTCTTCCATGCTGACCGCAACGGAATCCGGGGTTTTCGCCAGCCAGCGCGCCCCGACTTCATCGTCAGCATTGATAATTTTCTGACCGACCGGATGCGAGGAGAAGAGCAGCCATTTGGCTTCTTCGTAGCTCTGCATGTCACCGTGGTAATCCAGATGATCGCGGCTCAGGTTGGTAAACGCAGCGGCAGCAAACGGCAGCGCGGCTACACGATGCTGCACCAGCCCGTGGGAAGAGACTTCCATCGCGGCGAAGGTGGCACCCTGTTTCACTAAATCAGCCAGAATATGCTGGACCTGAACGGCAGAACCGGTGGTGTTTTCCGCCGGAACCACATTATCGAGCAGGCCATTCCCCACGGTACCCATCACCGCACTGGTTTCGCCCAGCAGCTGGCTCCACTGCGCCAGCAGTTGTGTGGTGGTGGTTTTACCGTTGGTGCCTGTCACGCCAACCAGACGCAATGATTTGCCTGGCTGCTGATAAAAACGTCCTGCCAGTTCGGAAAGCAGGACGTTGAGATCCTCAAGATATATCACCGGTACACCATGCATCTGGCAGACCGTTCCGTGCTCTTGTTCATCTTTTGCTTCGGCCACGACGGCAGCGACGCCCTGAGCAATTGCCTGGGGAATAAAACGACGCCCATCACTGGTATGGCCTGAGACCGCGACAAACAGATCGCCAGCAGCCGCAATGCGGCTGTCTAAGATCATGTCTTTTAGCGCTACTGCCGGGGCTTCACTCACCCAGGGCGCTAAGATGTCGCGCAAATTACGATCTGCCACCTGTTGCCTCTTTTTGATTATTTACTATGTCTGCATTTTCATCGGCAGTCAGCGCGTCAGGTTCAACGTTCATGGTGCGTAATACTCCGCCCATGATGGCGCCAAACACCGGTGCGGAAACGGCCCCACCGTAATACTTCCCTGCCTGCGGATCGTTAATGACGACCACCAGAGCAAATTTTGGATTGCTGGCCGGCGCAACGCCTGCGGTGTAGGCAATGTATTTATTGACGTATTTGCCATCCGGACCGACTTTCTTCGCAGTACCGGTTTTAATCGCAATACGGTAACCCTTGATAGCGGCTTTCACGCCGCCGCCGCCTGGCAACGCAACGCTTTCCATCATATGAACGACGGTGCGCACCAGAGGTTCAGGGAACACGCGTTCGCCGGAAACCGGCGGATCAACACGTGTGATCGACAACGGACGATAAATGCCCATACTGCCGATCGTGGCATAGACTCGCGCTAGCTGGAGAGGTGTCACCATTAGCCCGTAGCCGAAAGAGAAGGTGGCCCTCTCTATGTCAGACCACCGTTGTTTTTTAGGGTATAAGCCACTGCTTTCTCCAACCAGCCCCAAATTGGTTGGTTTTCCCAATCCGAATCGCGAGTAAGTGTCTACCAGCTCTGCGGACGGCATCGATAACGCCAGTCGTGAAACACCGACGTTACTCGACTTCTGCAAGATACCCGTCACGGAAAGCTCCGCGTAACGGGCCACATCTTTAATCTCATGACCGTTGATCCGGTACGGCAGCGTATTGAGCACGCTGTTCTCACGAACCACGCCATTTTTCAACGCGGTCATGACGACCATCGGTTTAACGGTAGAACCCGGTTCGAAAATGTCAGTAATCGCGCGGTTACGCATCACGTCTTTCGGCGTATCCGGCATGTTGTTCGGGTTATAGGACGGACTATTAGCCATCGCCAGCACTTCACCCGTTTGCACATCGACCAATACTGCAGTGCCGGATTCCGCTTTGTTGAAAGCCACGGCGTTATTCAGCTCGCGATACACCAGCGCTTGCAGACGTTCATCAATGCTCAGCGCCAGATTATGTGCAGCCTGGCTGTCGACGGTGGAGATGTCTTCAATAACGCGGCCAAAACGGTCTTTACGGATGGTACGTTCACCTGGTTTACCCGTCAGCCAGCGGTCAAAACTCTTCTCAACGCCTTCAATGCCTTCGCCGTCAATGTTGGTGACGCCAATAACGTGCGACGTAACCTGCCCGGCCGGATAATAGCGACGGGATTCCTGACGCAGGGAAATACCCGGCAGCTTGAGTTTATGGACATATTCGCCAACGGCCGGATTAACCTGACGCGCCAGATACACAAAGCGGCCTTTCGGATTCGCATTGATACGTGCTGAAAGCTGATCGAGCGGCATGTTCAGCGCGTCGGCCAGTGCTTTCCATTTCGTATCAACCGTGATACCACCGCGATCGTTAATTTCTTTCGGGTCGGCCCAGATCGCATTGACCGGAACGCTCACTGCCAGGGGACGGCCTGAACGGTCGGTGATCATGCCGCGAGATGTTGGGATGGTCTGGACGCGCAGGGAACGCAAATCCCCTTCTTTGACCAGCCTGTCAGGGTTAATGACTTGCAGATAAGCCACACGCAACATCAGGCCAACCAGAGCCAGAAGGATACAGGCGCACAACAACGCAAAACGCCAGCTGATAAAGCTGGCTTGATCTTCGGGACGCTTTAACTTCGCGGTGCGTGTTGCTTTCATTAGCTGCCTGTATTCTCCGTGCGCATTTTAAGGCTGAACCACAATAATTTCTTGAGATGGATCAACGTGCTGCATCTGCAATTTCTCCGTTGCGATGCGTTCTACCCGGCTGTGATCGCCGAGAGCGTTCTCTTCGAGGATCAGGTTGCGCCATTCAATGTCCAGCGCATCCCTTTCCAGTACCAGTTGTTCACGCTGCGCCGTCAGTAAACGCGTACGGTGCGCCGTGGTCACAACGAATATTGCGCTGACCAGAACGGCGATCAGCAGAATCATTGGGATCTTGCCGTTGCGAAGAATATCGCTGGCAATGACTCCCACCAGTCCGTGGCGTTCGTTGCCAATCACGCGCTCGTTCTCTCAGCAAAACGCAGAACAGAACTGCGGGCCCGCGGGTTCTCCGAAACTTCCGCTTCGGACGGCATCATTTTTCCAACAGATTTCAGCGAACGCCCACCGAGTTCAGCGATCTGCGCTTCGGTCATCGGGATACCCGCCGGAACCTGAGCGCCACGGCTGTGCTGGCGGATAAAGCGCTTCACGATACGGTCTTCCAGCGAGTGGAAGCTGATCACGGACAAACGCCCTTTTGGTGCCAGAATTTCCAGCGCGCCGTCCAGCGCACGTTCAATTTCTTCCAGCTCGCTGTTGATGTAGATACGGATCGCCTGGAAACTGCGCGTAGCCGGATGCTTATGCTTTTCACGAAACGGTGAGGCATTCGCAATCAAATCAGCCAGTTCTTTGGTACGGGTCATTGGCAATTCACGGTTACGCTCAACAATTGCGCGCGCGATACGCTTCGCGAAACGCTCTTCGCCAAACGTTTTCAATACCCAGGTGATGTCCTCTTCTTCCGCTTTCATCAGCCATTCTGAGGCTGAATAACCCCGGGTTGGATCCATACGCATATCCAGAGGTCCGTCGCGCATGAAAGAGAAGCCGCGTTCGGCATCGTCCAGTTGCGGTGAAGAAACACCCAGATCCAGCAGCACGCCATCAATTTTGCCTTCAAGGCCACGATCCCGTACATACTCTGCAAGATCGGAAAACGGTCCGTGAACAATCGAGAACCGTGAGTCTTCAATAGCTTCTGCGGCTTTGATCGCCTGTGGATCGCGGTCAATCGCCAGCAAGCGTCCGTCCGGCCCAAGCTGGGACAGAATCAAACGTGAATGGCCACCACGGCCAAAAGTTCCGTCTATGTAAATGCCGTCCTGTCGAATGTTGAGGCCGTTGACGGCTTCATCCAGCAAAACGGAAGTGTGTTTGTAGTTTTCAACCATGCTTATAATGACAAGTCCTGTAATCTCTCAGAAAGCGGTTCCTGAGACGATTGTTCAGTGTCGATGTCTTCCTTAACTTGTTGATACCAGGTCTGTTCATCCCACAGCTCAAACTTGTTGAACTGTCCAACCAGCATCACTTCTTTTGCGAGCCCGGCGTGCTGACGCAGTGTGGTTGCAATCAGTAAACGCCCGGCATTATCCATCTGACATTCACTGGCATGCCCGAGTAAAAGGCGCTGAATACGGCGCTCGACGGGGTTCATGCTCGACAGACGGGACAATTTTTGTTCGATTACTTCCCATTCAGGGAGGGTGTAAAGGAGGAGACATGGGTGATGGAGGTCTATGGTGCACACCATTTGACCTTGCGATTCTTCGCTCAGCAAATCCCGATAACGGGTGGGTACGGCAAGTCGCCCTTTGCTGTCGAGGTTAACCATCGTCGCGCCACGAAACATGACCGATCTACCCCTCTGTGACCCTTTTCACCACTTTCCCCCACAAATTCCCACAGAAAAGAGTTTACGGATGGTTTTAAAACCTTGTCAAGCCAGAGCAGAGGCGGTTTGGCAATATTTACGCAGCTAAACGAAAGCACTGCGCAGTGTCGTGAGGTGTTTTAGAGGAGGGATAGAAAATAACGTCATGATTAGTTGAAGAAATTTCGCAGGGTTAATAATTTCGTTTAAAAAAAAACCAAACTGAACATTATTTAACTATTTATATTCTTCTGCTATCTAACTCTCATTTCTTGACCGGTTTGCCATAAAAAAAATCATTCTCAATTTTTTTTTGGCTATCACTGCTAAATCATCATCATTTTGTCTGCCAGCCCGCATGGCATAAGCCTTTGAGGCGTTTTAAAAACCATCAGCGTTCTTCAAAACCCATGCTGAGGGAAATTAAGCGGGGAATTCTACAGGACTTTTGCTGGCAGCATTAACGTATTTTAGAAATTGATTAGGAGGTTTATATCGGCAACGGAAGCGCGAAAACATTTCTTAATAATTCAGTTGTCTGGGAATGCTCCTAAATTACCCATTCATCTCCTATGGGAATTTTCATAATTGTATTATCCACAGAATAAGCCGAATTACTGAAAAAGAGATTGGAGCGTGCGGGGAGGATAGTGACGGGCACTCAGGAAGAATGCCCGTTGCGGTGTTTACTTGCGACTCAGACGGCCACGGCGGAACAGATTACGGCGGATTCGCGTCAGTCCGGCTTTCGGTTTCTTCGGCTCATCAAGACAAGCCAGCACCAGCTCCAGCACGCGTTCAGCCACGTCACGATGACGCTGAGCGACCGCCAGAACAGGACATTCGAGGAAATCTAGCAGCTCGTTATCGCCGAAAGTCGCAATCGCCAGATCCACCGGCAGACGCCCTTCGGTTTTCAGCGTCACGTCCATCACGCCCTGCAACAGCTGGAATGAGGTGGTAAATAACGCCTGCGGCATCGGGTTGGTTTTCAGCCAGTCGGCGAAAACAACCGCCGCTGATTCGCGATCGTACGCATTGGCGTACAGATATTTTGGCTGGCGTGAATCTTCTGCCCACGCCTGGCGAAAGCCCTGCTCGCGCAGGAAACTCACGGAAAGCTCCGGCAGTGCGCCGAGATAGAGTACTGACTCAGCCGGGAATGTGCGCAGTTCCTGCGCCAGCATCAGGGCGTCGTCTTGATCAGCGCCCACGACGCTGATGAAATGCTCAGGATCCAGCGCACGGTCGAGCGCAATGATCGGGAAATCATCGTTGGCCCAGCGTTGATAGAAAGGATGCTCCGGTGGTAATGACGTGGAGATAATTATCGCATCAACCTGCCGCTGAAGCAGATGTTCGATGCACCGCATCTCGTTATCCGGCTGATCTTCAGAACAGGCGATCAGCAGCTGATAGCCGCGCTGACGGGCCTGACGCTCGAGGAAATTGGCGATTTTGGTGTAGCTGGTGTTTTCCAGATCGGGGATCACCAGACCAATTGAACGTGTACGGCCGGCACGCAAACCTGCTGCCACCGCATTCGGGTGATAGTTATGTTCCTTCACGACAGCCATGACTTTTTCGACTGTCTTATCGCTGACACGATACTGTTTCGCCTTGCCGTTAATGACATAACTGGCCGTCGTACGCGAAACGCCCGCTAACCTCGCGATCTCATCCAGCTTCACTGAGAAAACCCCTTAATAAAGATAATGCTTTATCTAACCGCAGAAGCCCCTGCCGGGCAAGGTGTTTTACCGAATCGCTTCACCTGACTCGCAAAAAAGAAAGCCCAACGTAAGGGTTGGGCTTTCAGTGAGCAGACAAATGTTACATCTTGCTGATTATTTACACTTTAACGCATGATCTTGTCGCCGCGTGAAACACCGACCACACCGGAGCGCGCCACTTCCACAATTTCTGCCACATCACGGATGCTGGCTAAAAACGCATCAAGTTTGTCACTGGTTCCTGCAAGCTGAACGGTGTAAAGCGTGGCCGTGACATCGACGATCTGGCCGCGGAAAATCTCGGTAGAACGCTTCACTTCTTCGCGGCCATAACCGGAAGCCTGTACCTTCACCAGCATGATTTCACGTTCAACGTGCGCGCCCTGGATCAGTTCAGTTACACGCAGTACGTCGACCAGCTTATGCAATTGCTTTTCGATTTGCTCCAGCACCTTGGCATCACCGACGGTCTGAATCGTCATGCGGGACAACGTCGGATCATCGGTCGGGGCCACGGTCAGGCTTTCAATGTTATACCCACGCTGAGAGAACAGGCCGACTACGCGGGACAACGCGCCCGATTCGTTTTCCAGTAATACTGATAAAATCCGGCGCATGATCAGGTCCTCTCCGTTTTGCTTAACCACATTTCGTCCATCGCACCGCCACGGATGTGCATCGGGTAAACGTGTTCTGTTTCATCAATGCTGATATCGACAAATACCAGACGATTTTTCTGTTCGAGTGCCAGCGCCAGTTTGCTTTCCAGCTCTTCAGGCTTACGGATAGCAATACCCACATGTCCGTAAGCTTCCGCCAGTTTGACGAAATCAGGCAGTGACTGCATGTAAGACTGGGAATGGCGGCCGGAATAAATCATGTCCTGCCACTGTTTCACCATGCCGAGATAACCGTTGTTCAGGTTGACGACAATCACCGGCAAATCGTATTGCAGTGCGGTAGAAAGCTCCTGGATATTCATCTGGATACTGCCGTCACCAGTCACACAAATCACGGTTTCATCCGGCAGTCCAAGTTTGACACCCAGCGCAGCGGGCAGGCCAAAGCCCATCGTGCCAAGGCCACCGGAGTTGATCCAATGGCGCGGTTTGTCGAACTTGTAATACAGCGCAGCAAACATCTGGTGCTGGCCGACGTCAGACGTCACATACGCCTCGCCTTTGGTCAGACGATGCAGCGTTTCGATAACCGCCTGCGGTTTGATGGTGCCGGTATTTTTGTCATAGCTCAGACATTCGCGCCCGCGCCAGTTCTCAATATTCTGCCACCAGTCACGCAGCGCATCGAACTCCTGCTTCTCATCGCTTAGCGCCAGCAGTTCCAGCATCTGAATCAGCGTCTGCTTCGCATCGCCGACAATCGGGATGTCCGCATTAACTGTTTTGGAGATAGAGGTCGGGTCGATATCAATGTGCATGACCGTCGCATTCGGGCAGTACTTCGCAAGATTGTTGGTGGTCCGGTCATCGAAACGCACGCCCACACCGAAGATCAAATCCGCATTGTGCATCGCCATATTAGCTTCGTACGTACCATGCATACCCAGCATGCCGAGGCTCTGACGATGCGTGCCCGGGAACGCCCCCAGCCCCATCAGGGAACTGGTCACCGGCAGATTCAGTTTCTCAGCCAGTTGCAGTAATTCAGCATCACATTCAGAGTTGATCGCGCCGCCGCCGACATACAACACCGGTTTTTTCGCGTTCAGCAGAGTCTGAACCGCACGTTTGATTTGACCGCGATGGCCCTGCACGGTCGGGTTATAGGAACGCATCGTGACCTGCTCAGGATAGGCGTAAGGCAGCTTGATTTGCGGGTTCACCACGTCTTTCGGTAAATCGACCACCACCGGACCAGGGCGGCCGGTTGATGCCAGATAAAACGCTTTTTTCAATACAGTCGGAATATCTTCCGCGCGTTTTACCAGAAAACTGTGTTTCACCACCGGACGGGAAATCCCCACCATGTCGCATTCCTGGAACGCGTCATACCCAATGAGTGAACTGTGTACCTGGCCGGATAGCACCACAAGTGGAATGGAATCCATATAAGCCGTGGCAATACCGGTGATAGCATTGGTTGCGCCAGGACCGGAAGTCACCAGCACCACGCCCACATCGCCCGTGGCGCGCGCATAACCGTCTGCCATATGAACAGCACCCTGTTCATGTCTCACCAGCACATGATCAATCCCACCGACCGTATGCAGGGCATCATAGATATCCAACACCGCTCCGCCGGGATAACCGAATACGTGCTTAACGCCCTGGTCGATTAACGACCGGACGACCATCTCGGCTCCTGACAACATCTCCATGGTTTTGCCTCCAGGCTTTTTGCTTCTTTTATAGGATGACTTTTCTTTCAGCTAGCTGTTCTATCAGGCAACGATTTAATGATAATTCGCTGAATTTTAGGACTTTCTTTCGGGCTTAAAAAACCCTGCTGTTCTTATTGGCGTTCACGAATCTAACTCAGTACCTTAGCGTCAGAACCTGAGTCAGGCAAACGCCAAAAATTGTCCGGAACTGTTGTTTTTTTGCCTCACGCTGACTTCACTCGCCCGTTCGGGACAAAACACTGCCTGCGTGCGGGAACCAGTCAGAAATATCAGGAAGGTCGGAAAAATTACAGTATTAAATTATGTCCGGGGCTGACATAGAAATCAGGAGGAAACCGGCAAACGGGCGTCGGCCGGTCTTTTTAGCAGAAAAGCGGTAAACGGCAGGTTCGCAGTTACTCGCGATAAAGCTGATCAATTTCCTGCTGATAGCGGCTGAAAATGATCTTCCGTCGCAGTTTGAGCGTCGGCGTCAGCTCACCGGCTTCCATCGTGAAAGGTTTGGTCAGTAGCACAAACTTTTTCACCTGCTCAAAACCGGCCAGATCGTGCTGGATTTCACGCAACTGATGCGCAAAGAGCGACAGGATCTGTTCGTTTTTCACCAGCCCGTCGCGGTTGAAATAATCAATGTGATGCGCCTGTGCATACATGTTCAGCACATCAAAATCCGGCACGATCAGCGCGGAAACAAAATGCCGTTCATCGGCAATTACCGCCGCCTGTTCAATGTAACGATCCTGCACCAGCGTGCCTTCGATCCGTTGCGGCGCGATGTATTTTCCGCCCGACGTTTTCATCAGATCTTTGAGACGTTCAGTAATGAATACGTTGCCCTGCTCGTCCATTTTCCCCGCATCGCCGGTTTTGAACCAGCCATCAGCGGTAAAACTGGCGGCAGTTTCAGCTGGCTTATTAAAATAACCCCGCAGCAACATCGGGCCGCGCACCTGGATTTCATTTTCATCCCCAATGCGCACTTCGATCTCAGGCAACGCCGTTCCTACAGATCCAAAACGAAAATCTTTTTCTTCCCAGCAGGTCACCGTGGCGCAGGTTTCCGTCAGGCCATAACCGTATTTAATGTGCAGCCCGAGAGATTCGAAAAACATAATGACATTGTCATCAAGGCTCGCACCGGCAGCAGGCAGAAAACGCAAATTCCCGCCGAGTAATCCACGCAGCTTTTTCAGCACCAGCTTGTCCGCCAGAAAATGAGCCGGAGAAAGCCAGAACGAATAACGTTCGCCGCGACGTTCCGTCAGATACTTTTCTTTGCCCTGCGCCACCGCCCAGTGGAAAAGTCGTTTTTTCAGCGAGCCCGAACGCGCAACTTTATCGTGGATCGCGCTGAAGACTTTTTCATAGAAGCGCGGAACGGCGCACATGACCGTTGGTTTAACTGCCTGCAACGCATCGCGAACCAGATCGGTTTCCCGCAGGAAAACATTCTGCGCGCCGGAGTGGAGCACAAAAAAACTCCAGGCCCGTTCAAAGACGTGCGCCAGCGGCAGAAAACACAGCGAAACATCGCTGTCCGAAATGCTCAGGCGTTCTTCATGTTGCCGGAGTTGCGTCGCCATGCTGGTGTAATCGAGCATGACGCCTTTCGCCTCGCCGGTAGTGCCCGAGGTGTAAATCAGCGTGAATAAATCATCCAGATTGCTGGCATTCACGCGGACTTCACGTTCGGCAGAAATCAGCCGGTCTTGCGGAACAAGCTGGGAAACGTGACGGGCCATCGCGATACCGCGCAGGTCAACGCTGCTGTCCAGCACAAAAATATGTTTCAGCTGTGGACACAAATCGCGCAAGGCAACCGCCGCGTCATACTGTTTCTGGCCCACAACAAACAGAATGCGGATATCGGCATCATTGAGCACATAAGCCGACTGGGAAGGCGTATTCGTTGCATAAATGGGCACGGTTACGGCACGTAACTGGAGGATCGCCAGATCGGCGATGGCCCACGCCATGGAGTTATTTCCGCAAATCGCGATGCGTTCCTGAACACTCACCTGTTCCTGCAATAACACGTCGGACAGGGCATCCACTTTTTCGCCAAGCTCGCGCCAGGTCAGGGAGGTTTCTGCCGCAGAGGTCCATTCACGGAAAGCAATCTGCTCAGCACGGGCACTGATTTGCTGGCGAAAACGGGTAATCAGATGATAGTTATTTAAGGTTGGATTCATTGAGTGTTTGTACCGGCATCCAGCGTAATCAGGAAAGGAGGAGGATCTGACTGCATAACGTCATTACAAAAATTTAACGCAGTCTACCGGCAAACCGTGCACGATGAAATTAAATTGTGGGTGCGCAACGCGCTTTTGGAAAGGGAAACGGATGTTTTTTATTGCAAAAAAAACCTGCCTGTTTTTAACGAGGTTAAAAAAACAGGCAGGATAAAAAACTCCAAAGAACTTCATAACCAGCCACTTTTACTTCAGCCTAAGCCTCAGTAAAAGTGTGATTCGTTGGCTTACTACAAGGACAAAACGCATTGGCTTAATAAAGATTTCATCCACATATTCCCTTTATCTTTGCTGGAAGATTCATGCCAGGAAAGGTAGCAGGTCAGATGATTCTTCATCCACGGCAGAGGGATCACGGATAAATTGAGCATTCCGGCATTTGATTGTGCCAGCCAGCGCGGAACCAGGGCGACCATATCAGTCTTAGACACAATTTCCATTACGCTGAAAAGATCGGTTCCCTGATAAGTAATTAGAGATTGCAACTCAGGATCGTCGTAATAAGCCGAACTGAAGGAATAGAAACGATCCAGAACCATCACGGCGTGTTTTTCTTTCAGATATTTTTCATCTGACATATGCGGGCTAATACGCGGATGATTTTTCGCGGCGACCAGAACGAGTTCGTCATTAAATAATGCCTGATTACAAAAATCGGCACGCTCAAATTTACGATAACTGATCATAAACTCAATATTCTGGTAACGCAGCTGATGCTCGATATTATCATTGACGATGGTCTGCAATTTGATGCTGACGCCGGTTGATAATGTATCAATGGCATTTAAAACCTGAGACGTCAGGCGTTTATCCAGCGGGCTGCAAATCGCCACATTAAACTGGCGCATACTGATATTGGGGTCAAAACCGGCACCGGGCAACTCATTCATGACCAGTTGCAAAGCCTGGCGGACAGGTCCGAAAAGTTGGCGGGCGCGCATGGTGGGCTGAATGCCACGGCCATAACGCACAAATAAATCATCATTGAACATCACTTTCAGCCGGGCTACTGCATTACTGACTGCGGGCTGGGACATTCCCAGCATATTGGCAGCACGGGTAATATTCTGTAATTGCATTACAGCATCGAATACCGTGAGTAAATTCAAATCCACATTACGAAGATGTGTTTCGGCTTCCGGCTGCTTAGTTTTAATTTCTGTAGTGATATCTGACATGAAGTTCTCCATCAAAATGACTCCAATAAAAGGAGTCATGACGTTAATAACTTGCTTTATAAAAACAGGACTTGGAGGAATATCAGACCTGCAGAAACAATGACCGGTAAATCCGTGAAATTTCATCATGTTAATTAGGAAAAGATATAGAAACGTCTTTCCTAATAATCATAAAGGGAAATATGAATCTCACTTCCCCCTTAAAAACTGATGATATAAGACAATAAAATAGTTGGGTAAACAACATGCGAAAAATGAATAATAAGTTAAGCAAAACTACATCATTCCTAATCTCCTGTATTAGAAAGGTAATTTACCTCGCTGTTTAAAACTGGTGTCTCTTTTTGGCCTTTTTATATACGCAGAGCGAGGGAAAAAACCGCAAAAAGCTTTGCGCCGGACAGGCTCCGGCAACCAGTTTTTTATGCTAAATGAGACAAAATATCATTTGCAAGGTTTTTCGCGATTTCCACACAGTGAAGGTTGACATACAAAGGACATTCCCGTATCACTTTAGGCACTGTTTGGACGATATCCGTTCTTACCACCCGATTATGAGAAGCTGAAAACATGTTCATGATTACCCGTCTCCTAGGCCTACTACTCAACGCAGAAAATTTGCGCGGTAAGCCAGTGGGCGAAAATCACAACTGATTTTAACTTCCACAGACAATAAACCCGCGCCGATGCGCGGGTTTTTTTTTATCTCCCCGCAGGGCGCGAAAATAAAACAGACAAGGAATAACCCATGAGCGAGCAAGTCATTATTTTCGATACCACACTGCGTGATGGTGAACAGGCGTTACAGGCCAGCCTGAGTGTGAAAGAGAAGATTCAAATTGCAATGGCGCTGGAAAGAATGGGCGTGGATGTCATGGAAGTCGGCTTCCCGGTCTCTTCTCCTGGCGATTTCGAGTCTGTACAAACCATCGCGCGCCAGATTAAAAACAGCCGTGTTTGCGGTCTGGCCCGTTGCGTAGACGGTGACATTGATGCCGCAGCCGAAGCGTTGCGTGTGGCCGAAGCGTTCCGTATCCACGTCTTTTTGGCAACCTCTACCCTGCATATTGAATCCAAACTGAAGCGTTCATTTGATCAGGTATTGGATATGGCGATTCACTCCGTGAAACGCGCCCGTAACTACACCGATGACGTTGAATTCTCATGCGAAGATGCAGGCCGTACGCCGCTGGACAATCTGTGCCGCGTCGTAGAAGCTGCGATTAAAGCCGGTGCGACCACCATTAACATTCCTGATACGGTCGGTTACACCACGCCGGTTCAGTTCGGCGGCATCATTACTAACCTGTACGAACGCGTGCCTAACATCGATAAAGCGATTATCTCCGTTCACTGCCATGATGATCTGGGCATGGCGGTCGGTAACTCCATCGCCGCCATTCAGGCCGGTGCGCGTCAGGTTGAAGGTACGCTGAACGGTATCGGCGAACGCGCCGGGAATACCGCGCTGGAAGAAGTGATCATGGCAATCCGCACACGCAGCGACTACATGAACGTTCATACCAACATCAATCACAAAGAAATCTACCGCACCAGCCAGATTGTCAGCCAGATTACCAATATGCCTATCCCTGGCAACAAAGCGATTGTCGGGTCTAATGCGTTCGCACATTCCTCCGGTATTCATCAGGACGGTGTGCTGAAAAACCGCGAAAACTACGAAATCATGACGCCGGAATCTATCGGTCTGAACCAGATTCAGCTGAACCTGACTTCCCGCTCCGGCCGCGCGGCCGTGAAGCATCGTATGGAAGAAATGGGCTATAAAGAATCCGATTACAACATGGATCATCTGTATACCGCATTCCTGAAGCTGGCCGACAAAAAAGGTCAGGTTTTCGACTACGATTTAGAAGCACTGGTCTTCATTAATAAGCAGCAGGAAGAGCCGGAATTCTATCGTCTGGATAACTTCAGCGTGCAGTCAGGTTCCAAAATTACCGCAACGGCTTCTGTGAATCTGGCCTGTGGCGAAGAAATCATGACCGAAGCCGCCACCGGCAACGGCCCGGTCGATGCTGTCTATCAGGCCATCAACCGCATCACCGGCTATCAGATTGAGCTGGTCAAATACCAGCTGAGTGCAAAAGGTCAGGGTCGCGACGCACTGGGCCAGGTCGACGTTGTCGTTTCGTTTAATGGCCGCCGCTTCCACGGCGTGGGTCTGGCGACAGACATCGTCGAATCCTCCGCACAAGCGATGGTGCACGTACTGAACAACATCTGGCGCAGCAAACAAGTTGAGATCGAAAAACAACGTTTGCAGCAGCAAAGTCAGCAACACAACAACATTCAAAATAATCAGGAAACGGTGTGAACATGAGCAAGACCCATCATATTGCCGTCTTACCCGGAGACGGAATTGGCCCGGAAGTTATGGCCCAGGCCTATAAAGTTCTGGACGCAGTGCGTCAGCGCTTTGGCCTGAAAATTACCACCAGCGAATATGACGTCGGTGGCGCAGCCATCGATAAACACGGCAGCCCGTTGCCGGAAGCCACCGTTGCGGGTTGCGAACAAGCTGATGCCATTCTGTTTGGCTCCGTCGGCGGCCCGAAATGGGAACATTTGCCACCAAACGATCAGCCTGAGCGTGGCGCATTATTGCCACTGCGTAAGCACTTCAAATTGTTCAGCAACCTGCGCCCTGCCCGTCTGTATCAGGGACTGGAAGAGTTTTGCCCGCTGCGTGCCGACATTGCCGCAAAAGGCTTCGACATTCTGTGTGTCCGCGAACTGACCGGCGGTATTTACTTCGGACAGCCGAAAGGCCGCGAAGGTCAGGGTCAGCACGAAAAAGCGTTTGATACCGAAGTCTATTACCGCTTCGAAATTGAACGTATTGCACGTATCGCGTTTGAATCTGCGCGCAAACGCCGCAGCAAAGTGACCTCCATTGATAAAGCCAACGTGTTGCAGACCTCTATTATGTGGCGCGAAGTGGTCAACGAAATCGCGAAGGATTATCCGGACGTCAGCCTGAGCCACATGTATATCGACAACGCGACCATGCAGCTGATTAAAGATCCGTCCCAGTTTGACGTGCTGCTGTGTTCCAACCTGTTCGGCGACATCCTGTCCGACGAATGCGCGATGATCACCGGTTCTATGGGTATGTTGCCTTCTGCCAGCATGAACGAGCAGGCGTTTGGTCTGTTTGAACCGGCAGGCGGTTCTGCACCGGATATCGCCGGTAAAAACATCGCTAACCCGATTGCACAAATCCTGTCCGCAGCGCTGTTACTGCGTTACAGCCTGGGCGCGGATGACGCGGCAAATGCAGTCGAACAGGCCGTCAATAAAGCACTGGAAGCAGGCCACCGTACCGGTGATCTGGCGAACGGCCAGCAGGCGTTGGGCACCAGTGAAATGGGCGACATTATTGCCCGCTTTGTGAAAGAAGGGGCGTAACATGGCCAAGACTTTGTACCAAAAATTGTTTGATGCTCACGTCGTTTACGAAGCGCAAAACGAAACGCCATTGTTATACATCGACCGCCATCTGGTTCACGAAGTGACCTCTCCGCAGGCATTCGACGGCTTGCGCGCGATGGGGCGTCCTGTGCGTCAGCCGGGCAAAACCTTTGCGACGATGGATCACAACGTATCCACCCAAACCAAAGACATCAATGCGAGTGGCGAAATGGCGCGCATTCAGATGCAGGAATTAATCAAAAACTGTGCGGAATTTGGCGTGCAGTTGTATGACCTGAATCACCCGTTCCAGGGCATCGTTCACGTCATCGGCCCTGAGCAGGGTATGACGTTGCCGGGCATGACCATCGTGTGCGGCGACTCCCATACCGCTACGCACGGTGCATTTGGTTCACTGGCCTTCGGTATCGGGACGTCTGAAGTTGAACACGTTCTGGCGACGCAAACCCTGAAACAAGGTCGCGCGAAAACCATGAAGATTGAAGTCACCGGCGAAGCGCCTGCGGGCATCACGGCGAAAGACATCGTACTGGCAATTATCGGTAAAACCGGCAGTGCGGGTGGTACCGGCCACGTGGTGGAATTCTGCGGTAAAGCCATTGAAGCGCTGAGCATGGAAGGTCGTATGACCCTGTGCAATATGGCGATTGAAATGGGTGCGAAAGCCGGTCTGGTTGCGCCGGATGAAACCACGTTTGCTTATCTGAAAGGCCGCCAGTTTGCGCCGAAAGAGCAGAACTGGGACGCCGCTGTAGAATACTGGAAAACCCTGAAAACCGAAGACGGCGCGAAGTTTGACACCATCGTGACGCTGGACGCCTCTGAAATCGCGCCACAGGTTACCTGGGGCACCAACCCGGGTCAGGTGATGGCCGTTAATCAGGTGATCCCAAATCCTGCTTCCTTTGCCGATCCGGTAGAACGCGCTTCCGCTGAGAAAGCGCTGGCGTACATGGATTTGCAGCCGGGTATTAAACTGACCGACGTCGCAATCGACAAAGTCTTCATCGGTTCCTGCACCAACTCCCGTATCGAAGATTTACGTGCTGCGGCAGCGATTGCCAAAGGCCGTAAAGTCGCGACGGGTGTGCAGGCGATTGTGGTTCCGGGTTCCGGTCCGGTAAAAGCGCAGGCGGAAGAAGAAGGTCTGGATAAGATCTTCATCGAAGCCGGTTTTGAATGGCGTCTGCCGGGATGCTCCATGTGTCTGGCGATGAACAACGACCGCCTGGAACCGGGCGAACGTTGCGCGTCTACCAGCAACCGTAACTTCGAAGGCCGTCAGGGCCGTGGCGGACGCACGCATCTGGTCAGCCCGGCAATGGCTGCCGCAGCAGCGGTCACCGGCCACTTCGCTGATATCCGTGAACTGAACTGAGGAAAACACCATGGCTAAATTTACCCAACACATCGGTCTGGTGGTTCCGCTGGATGCAGCTAACGTCGATACTGATGCGATTATCCCGAAACAGTTTTTGCAGAAAGTGACCCGCACCGGTTTCGGCCAGCATCTGTTCAATGACTGGCGTTTTCTGGATGACGCCGGTCAGGTGCCTAACCCGGATTTCGTGTTGAACAAACCGCGCTACAAAGGCGCGAGCATTTTGCTGGCGCGCGAAAACTTTGGTTGCGGCTCATCCCGTGAGCATGCGCCATGGGCACTGACTGATTACGGTTTCCATGCGGTGATCGCCCCGAGTTTTGCTGATATCTTCTACGGCAACTCGTTCAACAACCAGTTGCTGCCCATCACGCTGAGCGAAACGGAAGTCGACGAGCTTTTCCAACTGGTGAAAGACAACGAAGGCATTCAGTTCGAAGTGGATCTGGAAGCGCAAACCGTGAAAGCCGGTAACAAAAGCTATCCGTTTGTCATCGACAGCTTCCGCCGTCACTGCATGATTAACGGTCTGGACAGCATCGGCCTGACCTTGCAGCACGAAGAGAACATCTCCGGCTACGAGAAAAATCAGCCTGCATTTATGCACTGATTACCGTACGTCAGACATAAAAAAACCCGCGAACTTCGCGGGTTTCTTCTTTTAGTGCGGTCAGACGTCTTTGACTTTAAACATCAGGCCAAGCGCCAGAACCGCCAGAACTGTCGCAGCCCAATACACCGGATAATGGCCAAAGTTCTCCACGATCACGCCCTGCAGCAAACCTGCGCAAATCACGCCGGTCGAGATGCTATTGGTGAATAACGTGGTCGCCGAACCGGCGCGTCCCGGCATCAGATCCTGAAAATACAGCATGCCAATACCGGCCACGATGCCAATGAAAATCGCGTTAAACAGTTGCAGGATCATCAGTGCGGCTTTGAACGGGAATGCCACCAGACCGGCATAGAAAA
Organism: Rahnella sp. ChDrAdgB13; assembly: GCF_017655185.1. Lineage (NCBI taxonomy): Bacteria > Pseudomonadati > Pseudomonadota > Gammaproteobacteria > Enterobacterales > Yersiniaceae > Rahnella > Rahnella sp. ChDrAdgB13. The sequence goes on from NZ_JAEMGT010000003.1 coordinate 140,390, forward strand.
TAACCCCGCTTGCCACCGCGTACAACATCAGTTTTCGCTTACCAAAATGCTTAACCAGATAGCCTGCTACCAGCATAGCCGGAATTTCCAGCCCTGCCGCCGTTCCCATCAATAAGCCCGCCAGCCCTTCCGGCAAACCTAACTCACTGGTGATATACAGCGGCATATCAATGATGTACATGATATTGCACGTCCACATCAACAATGACGCGAAAAACAGCAGACGTACATCTTTGTTCCGCCACGCGCTGACCGGCACGACTTTTTCATCCACCGGTTGTTCGAGGCGTGGCACGGACGGCAGGAAAAACGCAATCATCAGTATGCTGCCGACAAACACCGTGGCCGCACTCAGATACATCGGCGTGAAACCGTAATTCAGCGCCAGCATGAACGACAACGGCGGGCCCAGTACCCACGCCAGTGAGAGCATCGCACGCATCATAGAGCTGAACATGACGACTTCGCTGGATGAACGGTCGGCGTGTTCACGCGCCAGCGCAAACAGCTGCGGCATCGCCGCATTCCCGATGGCCGCCAGCAAAACACCAACGGTGATCAGCACCAGATAATCACGGCTGAAAGCAAATACCAGGCTGTTGCCGATGGCCATCAGGCAGCAAAACATCAGCAATTTGCGGCGGTCGCCTTTGTTATCCGAGCGGTTAGCCAGCAGAAAGCTGATCGCAATCCCGGCAATCGCGTTGACGGTATAAAAGAAACCGACCCACATTGGCCGGACTTTCACTTCATTGGTCAGAAACAGGCTAAGCGTCGGCGCCTGCAACGCGCCCGCGACACCACACAGCAAGGACACCACCAGAAAGGTGACATAAATTGCATTAATACGAGGTTTAGACATAACGCCATCCCTGAGAAATGAAAGTCTTACAACGAAACATACAGTGTATACCCAAAACAATTCGAGTTGCAGGAAGGCGGCAATCTCGCGAATCCCGATGAGCTGACATGAGTCAGTGATTCGGGTGAGCAAGAGCGGCCAACGCATATGCAACTCGAAGGGTGAAGGGGATAATCAATAGAAAAAAACCAGTGAGTTACCCCACTGGCTGGTGACATTACACCATTACTCAGAAAATCGAATCCGGCCGCGCCTGCGAGTTATAAATGACGGCGGTATTGCTCATCGTCCTGCGAGGCGATGTCCCACTGCGTCAGGCGGGAGAGAATGTCTAAACGGTATTCCACCGGAACCCATGACAGCCAGTCAGCATGATTTCTGCCCGCATTTCTGCTGACGGCAGCGAAGTAACGCTGATAGAAACGGGCGGTTAGCGTGTTTTTCATGATGACCTCCTGACCTTGATGACTGGCTTTCGTTGGAGATCAGTATCGGGGTAATATGAGGAAAGATAAATTGATGAGATTTCCTCCGGAGTTCCTCTTTTATGACCTCGTCCCGTTTGCAACAGCAGTTCATCAGATTGTGGCAAAGCTGCCACGGCGAAGAAACCGAAACCACTTTGCTGGCGTTATCGGAAATCCTGAACTGCTCGCGGCGACATATGCGGTCCCTGCTCAGCACCATGCAGGAACAGGGCTGGCTCAACTGGGATGCAGAGGCCGGGCGCGGTAAGCGGTCAAAGCTGACCTTTTTGTACACCGGTCTGGCGCTTCAGCAGCAACGCGCCGAAGAACTGCTTGAACAGGATCGGATTGATCAGCTGGTACAACTGGTTGGCGATAAAAACATGGTGCGCCAGATGCTGTTATCCCAGCTGGGACGCAGCTTCCGTCAGGGCAAACATATTCTTCGCGTACTGTACTATCGCCCGCTGTTTAATCTGCTGCCCGGCACCATGTTGCGCCGCTCAGAAACACACATCGCGCGACAGATTTTCAGCGGGCTGACGCGCATAAATGAGGAAAACGGGGAAGTAGAAGGCGATCTGGCCCATCACTGGCAGGAAATCTCTGCGCTGCACTGGCGGTTCTATCTGCGTCCGGCTATTCATTTTCATCATGGTCGTGAGCTGGAAATGGCCGATATTATTACCACCTTCGCTCGTCTCAAATCACACCGCTTATTCGGCAATATCGTCTCGGTGATCTCATTAACGCCAAACGTCATCGACATTCATCTGAACGCGCCCGACCACTGGCTGCCGTGGCTGTTCGGGAATATCCACGCGACAATCCTGCCACAGGAGTGGGAGTCGTTGCCCGATTTTGCCCGCCATCCGGTGGGAACCGGCCCGTATGCCGTGGTACGAAATCAGAAAACGCAGCTGCGGATCCGCGCGTTTGACGAATATTTTGGATTCCGGGCGCTGATCGATGAGGTCAATATCTGGGTTCTACCTGAACTCAGTGAGGAACTGGTGCATTCCGGCGTCCAGCTTCAGGCCGATGAATCCGGCAAAAGCGAGCTTGAAAGCCGCCTTGAGGAAGGTTGTTATTTCCTGCTTTTCGACCAGCGTTCGCCGGTCGGCCAAAACGCACAAACGCGCCAGTGGCTGTGCGATTTGTTCAATCCGATTGCGCTGCTCAACGCTGCTGAACCGGTTTATCAGCGTTACTGGTCGCCGGCGTACGGCCTGTTGCCGCGCTGGCATCATAAAGCGCTGCTTCCCCGCCCGCCCAAACCTGACGGTCTGACGCAGGTCACGCTGACGTTTTATAACGAGCACTCAGAACATCACGCTATCTGCAACGCACTGCGTCCGCTGCTGGCGGCAGAAGGCATTGAGCTGGTGATCCAGATTGTCGATTATGCGGTGTGGTACCGCGGCGGCGTGAAAACCGATCTATGGCTGGGTAGCGCCAACTTCACGTTGCCGCTGGAGTTTTCGCTGTTTGCCTCATTCTACGAACTGCCGCTGCTGGCGTATTGTTTCCCGCAAACGATGAATGAAGACGCCGCGTTATGGCACGCCGGAAAGCTTTCAATTGCCGACTGGAGCCAGAAGCAGATCGCCAGCCATCACATTCATCCGCTGTTTCATCACTGGCTGGTTTTACAAGGCCAGCGCAGTATGCGCGGCGTGCGGATGAACACCCTCGGCTGGTTCGACTTCAAATCTGCCTGGTTCGCGCCACCCGACAGCTAATCGGACTATCGCATTGCGCCGTTAATCTCTAGAATGACATCCGTTCTCAACGGGGTGCCCGAGCGACTTCTTTTGTATTGAAGAATGACCTCTATTTTTAAACGCCGCGAGCGCGTGTTCAGCGGGTGAAGTACAGCGCACAGAAAGCGGAGCGTACACAAAGTACGTGAGCATTTCGAGCACTGCACGACGCCCGATCAACACACGCGCAGCACGTTTAAATATGGCTGAGACCTGATACCCGTCGAACCTGATCCGGTTAACCCCGGCGGAGGGATTTGAGACTGTGCGAAGCTCACTCAAAATCCTTTGCCCCTTTTCTTTTTTGGAGCGCAAAGTTGAAAAAAATATTGTCCTGTCTGCTGTTACTTTCTGCACCTGCCTTTGCTGCAAAACCCGTTCTGACGGTATATACCTACGATTCCTTCTCTGCCGACTGGGGCCCCGGCCCGGCGATCAAAAAAGCCTTTGAGGCACAGTGCGGCTGCGAACTGAAATATGTCGCGCTGGAAGATGGCGTATCTCTGCTGAACCGTCTGCGGATGGAAGGCAAAAACACTAAAGCGGACGTAGTGCTCGGTCTGGATAACAACCTGTTGCAGGCCGCTGAGCAAACCGGCCTGTTTGCCAAAGCACCGAAAACTGATGCTCAACTGACGGTGCCGGGTGGCTGGAATAACACGACGTTTGTGCCTTACGACTACGGCTATTTCGCGTTCGTGTATGACAAAAACAAACTGAAAAACCCGCCAAAAAGCCTCGATGAGCTGATCAACAGCGACCAGAAATGGAAAGTGATTTACGAAGATCCGCGCACCAGCACGCCGGGTCTTGGCCTGATGCTGTGGATGCAAAAAGTCTATGGCGACAAAGCGCCTGAAGCGTGGCAAAAACTGGCGGCGAAAACCGTGACCGTCACCAAAGGCTGGAGCGAGGCTTACGGCCTGTTCCTCAAAGGCGAAAGCGATCTGGTGCTGAGCTACACCACTTCTCCGGCCTATCATATTGTTGAAGAGAAGAAAGATAATTATGCCGCCGCTGACTTCGCTGAAGGTCATTACATGCAGGTGGAAGTCGCGGGTCAGCTGGCCAGCAGCAAACAGCCGAAACTGGCTGAACAGTTCATGAAATTCGTCACTACTGAAGATTTCCAGAAAGTCATTCCGACCGGCAACTGGATGTATCCGGTGATCAGCACGCCACTGCCTGATGCCTTCAAACAGCTGACCGTACCGGCAAAATCCCTGCAATACAGCGCACAGGATGTAGCTTCTCACCGCGGCGAATGGATTCAGGCATGGCAGAACGCCGTCAGCCGTTGATCCCCCGCTGGCTGTGGCCGGGCGCGGTGGCGTCACTGGCGATGCTGCTGGTCGCCGCGCTGGCATTAGGCTCGTTGTGGCGTCATGCGCCACAAATAAGCGGCGTGTCTGCGTGGCAGGATCAGTATCTCTGGCACGTCATCCGTTTCACCTTCTGGCAGGCGCTGCTTTCGGCGCTCTGCTCGGTGCTGCCCGCTATTTTGCTGGCGCGCACCCTCTTCCGCCGCCGTTTCCCAGGTCGTCAGCTGTTATTACGATTGTGCGCGATGACGCTGGTATTGCCGGTTTTAGTCGCGGTGTTCGGCATTCTCAGCGTATACGGAAGACAGGGCTGGCTGGCGCAGATTTGCAACTGGCTGGGCGTGGATTACCGTTTTTCGCCGTACGGTTTACAGGGCATTTTGCTGGCGCACGTATTTTTTAATCTGCCGCTGGCAACCCGTCTTTTATTACAGGCGCTGGAAAATATCGCCATCGAACAGCGGCAGCTGGCTGCGCAGCTCGGGATGAATGCCTGGCAGCAATTCCGCTTTGTGGAATGGCCTGCGATCCGACGTCAGATTTTCCCCGCCGCTGCCCTGATATTCATGCTGTGTTTCGCGAGTTTCGCCACCGTGCTTTCACTGGGCGGCGGTCCGCAGGCGACCACCATTGAACTCGCCATTTATCAGGCACTGAGTTACGACTACGATTTAAGTCGCGCGGCCACGCTGGCGCTCATCCAGCTGTTTTGTTGTCTGACGCTGGTTCTGCTCAGCCAGAAACTCAGCCAGGCGCTGCCGGTCGGTCAGACCCATGCTCAGCGCTGGCGCAATCCGGATGATTCCCCGCTGCGCCGCATTACCGACGGCCTGCTGATTGGTCTGGCTTTACTGCTGATCCTGCCGCCGCTGCTGGCTGTGGTTTTAGATGGTATAAATCGCGCCGCCGTCAGCGTGCTGCAACAACCCGCGCTGTGGCAGGCTTTATGGACGTCAGTCCGTATCGCGCTGGGCAGCGGATTATTGTGTATGTTGCTGACGATGATGTTGCTGTGGAGCAGCCGCGAGCTGCGTTTACGCCAGAAAAATGGCTGGGCGCAGGCGATGGATCTCAGCGGAATGCTGATCCTCGCGATGCCGGGCATCGTGCTGGCGACCGGTTTTTTCCTGCTGCTCGGTGATACCACCGGATTGCCGCAATCCCCGTGGCCTTTGGTTATCATGACCAATGCGCTGATGGCGGTACCTTACGCATTAAAAGTGCTGGATAACCCGATGCGTGATGTGGCGGAGCGCTATAACCCGCTGTGTATTTCGCTCGATATGCGCGGCTGGCAGCGTCTGCGTTGGGTGGAAATGAGCGCGCTGAAACGCCCGATCGCACAGGCACTGGCATTTGCCTGTGTGCTGTCGCTGGGGGATTTCGGCGTGATTGCCTTATTCGGCAACGAGAATTTCCGCACCCTGCCGTTTTATCTGTATCAGCAGATGGGTTCCTATCGCAGCCAGGACGGTGCGGTCACGGCGCTTTTACTCCTGCTGCTATGCTTCCTGTTATTTACCCTGATTGAGAAATTGCCGGGCCGCCATGCTGACGCTGAATAAACTGACCTACCTGTACGAACATTTACCGATGCGCTTTGATCTGCACATCGCGGCGGGTGAACGTGTGGCGATCCTTGGCCCGAGCGGTGCGGGGAAAAGTACCCTGCTCAGCCTGGTGGCGGGTTTTCTGACGCCGGTCAGCGGACAGATTTTGCTGAACGGTGCCGATCACAGCGCGACGCCCCCGGCCAAACGTCCGGTTTCAATGCTGTTTCAGGAAAACAATCTGTTCTCGCATCTGACCGTACGCCAGAACATGGGACTGGGGCTGCACCCGGGGCTGAAACTCAGCGCGCAGCAAAAGCAGGCATTAGAGGAAATCGCCCGGCAGGTCGGGCTGGAAGATTGTCTGGAACGCCTGCCGTCGCAGCTTTCCGGCGGGCAGCGTCAGCGCGTGGCCCTGGCGCGTTGCCTGTTACGCAGTCAGCCGGTTTTGCTGCTCGACGAGCCGTTTTCCGCACTCGACCCTGCGCTGCGCAGCGAAATGCTGAGTTTGCTGGATAAAGTGTGTGAGCAGCGTAATCTCACGCTGCTGATGGTGTCGCACAATCTGGACGATGCGGCGCGTATTGCGCCGCGCACCTTGCTGATTGTGGATGGCAGGATTTTCTACGATGGCCCGACGCAGGCGCTGGCTGACGGTACCGCGCCGGAAGCTAAAGTGCTGGGCATCCGGCGGCCGGATATTAGTGGCTGAGAACCGGTTTGGTGAATGCTCTCGGGTTATGTTTGTACTTAAACGTGAAGGCAAAAACGATCACCAGAACCACGGTATAAGCGGCAAAGGAAAGCCAGATACTTTGCCAGTCTTTCACGCCATCTACCGTAAAGTGATCGACTACATGCCCGCTGGCTATGGCACCGACATACGCCCCGACGCCGTTCACCATCGTCATAAATAAGCCCTGAGCACTGGCGCGGATATTATGCGCCACTTCTTTTTCAACGAAAATCGCCCCTGAAATGTTGAAAAAGTCGAACGCGCAGCCGTACACCAGCATCGACAACAACAGGAAAATCATCCCACCAAACGACGGATCGCCGAAAGCGAACAGTGCGAAGCGCAGCGTCCAGGCCGCCATGCTGATCATCATGACCCGCTTGATCCCAAACCGGGACAGGAAGAACGGGATGGTCAGAATAAAGAAGACTTCAGCAATCTGGGACATCGACAACAGAATGGACGGATACTTCACCACCAGGCTGTCGTGGAAGAGCGGATTGCGGTAGAAATCATGCATAAACGGGCTGGCAAACGTGTTGCTGATTTGCAGGGAAACGCCGAGCAGCATGGCGAACAGGAAGAAAATGGCCATCTTCTTCTGGCGGAACAACACAAACGCATCAAGCCCCAGCAAGGTCACCCACGAGCTGCCTTTTTTCACGCAGGACGTCGGGCAAGACGGCAGCGTTAAGGCGTACAGAGCCAGCGCCACCGAGATACCCGATGCGATATACAGCTGAATATTGCTGAGCTCAAAACCGGAAAGGCTGATAACCCACATTGCAAAAATAAACCCGGCCGTGCCAAACACCCGGACCAGAGGGAAATTTTTCACCGTATCCAGCCCGGCTTTCTCAAGGCAAATATAGGAAATGGTATTGGATAACGCGATGGTCGGCATATACACCATGGCATTAAATAACATCGCAAAGAACATCAGATGAGGATCTGCAATACCGGCCGCGGTAAATAAGGCAACCGCACCGAAGAAATGACATAGCGCATACAGTTTATTGGCCTTTACCCAGCGGTCCGCAATAATACCGACGATGCCGGGCATAATAATACAGGCAATACCTTTTGCGCCATAAACTAATCCAACCTGAGCCCCGGTAAAATGCAATGTGTTGATCATATAAGAACCCAGCGTGACCAGCCAGGAACCCCAGATAAAGAATTGAAGAAAGAACATAATTTTCAACCGGATTTGTATTGTCATTTTATTTCCTTTCAGGAGAGCATGAACAATGCGATGCGATGCGAGCAGATCAGAAGTTATATTTTATGGAGTAGATAATTCCGTCCTGGAGGAAACTTTCACCCAATTTATTATCCGCATAGCGATACTGTAATCCGACCGTAAGGCTGGGATTGGGCTTCCACCAGAAACCCGCGCCGCCGTTGACGCCTTCTTTTCCGCCGTTACCGGCAGCATATTGGTCGGCGCGGTCAAACTCATATTCCGTCCAGTTGGTCAGGCTGAAATTCTCGCCCCACGCGGTAAAGTCATATCCGGCGGCCCAGCCAAATACATAGCCATTATCGCCGGTGTAATACGTCTGATCGGTATAACGTTTGGCGATAAAAGGCTTATACCAGAAGTTACCCGCTTTAATGTTGTAACCTATTCCGTATAACGCCATGACATCATGGAAATGCACGCCGAGCGGCGCGCTGTAGGTGCCATATAAATGGCCGTAAAGATTAAAACCTGAATGACCCAGATAGAACCGGTTGGTGCTTTTGAAGGTATAACGCTGTTCATCTCCCGGCTGGTCATGCTCTTTATTCAGCGGATTTTCCAGATCGAAGAAGCCGTAAGTTTCGCCCCAGGTAAATCCCGCACCGCCTTCCAGTTCAAGATAGAAAAAGTCATCTTTATGCGATTTCATTCCGGTCCGGTGCGTGGTGTTTTGTGTCCAGTCCAGATAATGCAAACCGGTATCGAAGAAGCCCCATAAATATTCAGCCTGAGCGGCAGGCGCTAAAAATGTTAATGCCAGAGGTAATGTATATTTAATTAATTTCTTCATCGCGCTTAATTCCCTTAGCCAGAAATGCACATTCCAGAAAGATGTGCATATAAGATTCAAATGTCAGAGCGCTGGGAGTATTCACGATGAGTAAAGGGCTAAACCAATATTGATTTGGCGGGGCATTTATAGCTTTTACCTATAAATAGCCAAAAGAGGATTTTTATCTATACAAAACAAATAATTATAAAATATCGCAAAGCAGCAAAACCGAAAGGGGAAATAAACTATCGGTCAGATATGAGAGTGAGTTCAAATTCAGGAAATAAAGTCAATATTAAACAGTAAGGCGAGGCGTTTACGGGGACACGTTATCACGAACAATTAGCAGACGATATTATTTTCACGCAAACCGAAATAATGCGGCAATATCCTGCACAAGGCTTTTTGCAAGATATTGCCGCTCCTGTCAGCGGGTAATCACTTTCCACAATAAATGACCATAAACCGGCATCATCGGCTGTTTACTGAGCATCACGATGCTCACCGCCGTCGCGACCAGACTCAGCACACAAACTACGCGCAGGCGCGGCAGCGGTAACCATTTTGTCATCGCGTCCGGCGCGGCTTTTCCAGCACGGAACCAGCGCCAGAGAAGCCAGGCGCTCAGCCAGAGAAGCACGAAGGCCGCAAACAGCATCCATTTAAAGACCGCGCTGTTATGGCCGGTCGGAATGTCGATCGCGACGCCGGCCAGAATTCCCGGCAAAAAATAGACTGGCGGCCAGGTGATGCAGCCGATGATATTCGGCGGCGCAAATTTATACGGCGGCAGGTTCAGCATACCGGCAGCCAGCGGCACCAGCGGACGCGTCGGCCCAATGAAGCGGCCAATAATCACCGTCGCAAAGCTGTGGCGATCAAGCGCGTGCCCGGTTTTATCAAGCAATGACTGATAGCGTTGCAGGAATTTCCACTGATGCAGCGGTTCTTTAAAACGCCGCCCGATGAAGTAAGACGCCCAGTCGCCAAAAAAGCAACCAAGCCCGGCGGCCAGCCACGCTTCGTACAAGCCGACCTGACCGCTGCCGATCAGCGTCCCGAGTGTCGCCATCATCACCGTGCCGGGCAGAATCAGCCCGACCAGCGCCAGCGATTCGAAAAAAGCCACCACGGCGACAATAATTAAAGCAAAGCCCACCGACTGAGCGACCAGATGTTGTAAATAGGCTTCCATATATTCCCAGTAATTGTGACGCAAAAGGCATAGAGCATCAGTACGGATAAATAATGAGACTAGTGTCAGTTTTCTGAACTTTGATTGTAGTAAATACATCAAGCGGCTGAATTGTCAGCGCCTGAAGTATTGCCGTCAACCCAGTAATTGTATGCGTATTTGGCAGAATCCAGAGTCGTGGACAAAGACTGTATAAATAACCATACTCTGTCATTGATTTTTCATTCCGCTTCCGAGGCGCTTATTAACGCACAATCCACTCCTTCCGCCACACCTACCACTGACACGTCACCGCGTCAGGGATTCGTGCTGACCCGCCACTGGCGCGACACGCCGCGTGGCACGGAAGTGGAACTGTGGCTGGCGACTGACAGCGGACCGCAGAAAGTTCGTCTGCCGTTGCAGGAGTCGGTGGCCTTTATTCCGGCGGAACAGCGCGCGCAGGCTGAACGTCTGCTGGCCGAAGAAAAAAATGTCAGTTTGCGTGAATTACCGTTGCAGGATTTCCATTCCCGACCGGTTCTCGGCCTGTATTGCCCGCAACACCGGCAGTTAATGCGCATTGAAAAGCTGTTAAAGGAGAACGGCGTCAGGGTCTATGAAGCGGATATCCGCCCGCCGGAACGTTTTCTGATGGAGCGTTATATCACCGCGCCGGTGTGGTTCAGCGGCAAACCGGGGGCGGGCAATCTGCTGGTCGACACGAAGATGAAACCGGCGCAGGAATACCGCCCGCCGCTGAAACTCTGTTCTCTGGATATCGAAACCAGCGGTAACGGCGAGTTGTATTGCATCGGGCTGGAAGGCTGCGGGCAGCGCCACGTTTATATGCTCGGGCCGCCGAACGGTGACCCGGACAGTCAGTTCGATTTCAATCTCGAATACGTCGACAGCCGTCCGCAACTGCTGCAAAAGCTCAACGAGTGGCTGGAAACTTACGATCCGGATGCGATTATCGGCTGGAGTGTCATACAGTTCGATCTGCGCGTTTTACAAAAGCATGCCGACCGCTACAAAATCCCGCTCAAATTCGGGCGCGGCGGCGGTGAGCTGGAATGGCGCGAGCACGGCTTCAAACAGGGGCATTTTTTTGCCGCCGCCGCAGGCCGCCTGATTATCGACGGTATTGAAGCCCTGAAATCCGCCTTCTGGAACTTCAATTCCTTCAGTCTTGAATTCGTCTCGCAAAGTTTATTAGGCGAAGGGAAATCCAGCGATAACCCGTATCAGCGTCTGGCCGAAATCGAACAACGTTTTCGTGAAAACAAACCCGCGCTGGCACGTTACAACCTGAAAGACTGCGAGCTGGTCACGCGCATTTTTGCCAAAACCGAGCTGATGCCGTTTCTTCTTGAACGCGCGTCTGTAACCGGGCTGGCCGCCGACCGCAGCGGCGGTTCAGTCGCCGCCTTTACCCACCTCTATTTACCGCGCATGCACCGCGCAGGATACGTCGCGCCAAATCTGGGCGAGCTGGAAGGTGAAATGAGCCCAGGCGGATTCGTGATGGATTCCCGCCCCGGCTTATACGATTCTGTGCTGGTACTCGATTATAAAAGTCTGTACCCGTCGATTATCCGTACATTCCTGATCGACCCGGTCGGGCTGGTGGCAGGTCTGCAACAGCCGGACGATGAACATTCTGTTCCCGGCTACCGCAACGCCCGTTTTTCACGGGAAAAACATTGCCTGCCGGAAATCGTCAGCCAGATCTGGCAGGGGCGCGAAGCCGCGAAAAAACACAATAACAAACCCCTGTCGCAGGCGCTGAAAATCATCATGAACGCCTTTTATGGCGTGCTCGGCTCGAGCGGCTGCCGGTTCTTCGATCCGCGTCTGGCTTCTTCTATTACGCTGCGCGGGCACGATATCATGCGCCAGACCCGCGAGCTGATTGAGGCAGAAGGCTATCAGGTGATTTATGGCGATACGGATTCTACCTTTGTCTGGCTCAATCAGGCGCATTCACAGGAAGACGCCAATGTGATTGGCCGCCGTTTGGTGGAGCAGGTGAACACCTGGTGGAAAAAGCATTTGCAGCAGGAATACGGGCTGGAAAGCGCGCTGGAGCTGGAATTCGAAACGCATTATCAACGCTTTCTGATGCCGACGATCCGCGGTTCTGAAACCGGCAGTAAAAAGCGTTATGCCGGGCTGGTGAAAGACGCCGACGGCGAACATATCGTTTATAAGGGGCTGGAAACGGTGCGTACCGACTGGACGCCGCTGGCGCAGGAGTTTCAGCAAGAGCTGTATCAGCGGATTTTCCATCAGCAACCCTATCAGGATTATGTCCGCGATTATGTGGCATGCACGCTCAACGGCGAGCTGGACGACAAGCTGGTGTACCGTAAACGCCTGCGCCGGAAGCTCAGTGATTATGAGAAAAATGTGCCGCCGCATGTGCGCGCCGCCCGGCTGGCGGATGAGTATAATGTGCAGCATGGTCGCGCAAAACAGTACCAGAACGGCGGGTGGATAAGCTACGTGATGACCACCTCCGGGCCGGAGCCGTTGGAGAACCGCCAGTCACCGGTCGATTACGACCACTACATCGAACGCCAGCTGGAACCGGTGGCCGATGGCATTTTGCCTTTCCTTCATGACGATTTTGCTACACTCATTACAGGTCAGATGGGGTTATTTTAAGCAAAAGAAGGCGCTGCGGATGTGATTCTAAGGTGACGAATCGCTTACCTTCCATTACCATAGCGCCCTTTCCCATTTCTGAATCATCCTCACACAGTGAATCACTTCCCGCCTGCTGACGGGAAAAGAAAACTATTGCCCAAGCATTATCAGAGGCATGGCGAGCAATGCGCAGTCGCTGCCGCAGTTGTCGTACACAGAGCAAATAACACAGAGAGAGATTATGCCGTTTACATTGGGTCAACGCTGGATAAGCGATACGGAAAGCGAATTAGGATTAGGAACCGTGGTCGCGCTGGATGTGCGCATGGTTACCCTGCTTTTCCCCGCCACCGGTGAAAACCGTTTGTATGCCCGAAATGATTCCCCGATCACCCGCGTGATGTTTAATCCCGGTGATACCATCAGTTGCCACGAAGGCTGGCAGCTGCAAGTCGAAGAAGTCATTGAAGACAAAGGCCTGCTGACCTATATCGGTACCCGTCTGGATACGGAAGAAACCGGCGTTGCCATGCGTGAAGTGCTGCTCGACAGCAAACTGACATTCAGCAAACCTCAGGATCGCCTGTTCGCCGGTCAGATTGACCGTATGGATCGTTTTGCCCTGCGTTTCCGCGCACGTAAATATCAGCGCGAGCAGTTCCGTCTGGAGTTCGGCGGCCTGCGCGGTATGCGCGCTAGTCTGATCCCGCACCAGCTGCACATCGCTTACGAAGTCGGCCAGCGTCATGCGCCGCGCGTTTTACTGGCCGATGAAGTCGGTCTGGGTAAAACCATCGAAGCCGGCATGATTATTCATCAGCAACTGCTGTCCGGCCGTGCCGAACGCGTGCTGATCGTGGTGCCTGAAACCCTGCAACATCAGTGGCTGGTTGAGATGCTGCGCCGCTTTAACCTGCGTTTCTCTCTGTTTGATGATGACCGTTATGCCGAATCCGTGCATGAAGCAACGAACCCGTTTGAAACCGAGCAGCTGGTTATCTGTTCTCTTGATTTCGTGCGCCGCAATAAATCACGTCTTGAGCAACTTTCAGATGCGGCCTGGGACATGCTGGTGGTCGACGAAGCGCACCATCTGGTGTGGAGCGAAGACGCGCCAAGCCGCGAATATCAGGTAATCGAGCAGCTTTCTCAGCAAATCCCGAGCGTCCTGCTGCTGACCGCCACGCCGGAACAGCTGGGTCAGGAAAGCCACTTTGCGCGTCTGCGCCTGCTGGATCCGGATCGTTTCCACGATTACGAAGAATTCATTGAAGAACAGCAGCAATATCAGCCGGTCGCGGATGCCGTGACGCTGCTGCTCAATAAAGAGCCGCTGACGCCGGAAGCGCTGGCCTTGCTGGGCGAAAGCGTTGGCAATACTGACACCGACGCGCTGCTGACCGCCGCCAATAAAGGTGACGAAGCTGCCGCTAAACAGCTGGTTTCCATGCTGATGGATCGCCACGGTACCAGCCGCGTGCTGTTCCGTAACACCCGTAACGGCGTAAAAGGTTTCCCGGAGCGCCATCTGCATTCGGTGAAACTGCCGCTGCCGACGCAGTATCAGACCGCGATAAAAGTCTCGGGCATTATGGGCGCGAAGAAAACCGCCGAAGCCCGTGCGCACGATATGCTGTATCCGGAGCAGATTTATCAGGAGTTCGAAGGCGAAAACGCCACCTGGTGGAACTTCGATCCGCGGGTGGAATGGCTGCTCGGTTATCTGACCGCCAACCGTGACGAAAAAGTGCTGGTGATTTGCGCCAAAGCCGCCACCGCGCTGCAACTGGAACAGGTTCTGCGTGAACGCGAAGCGATCCGCGCCGCCGTATTCCACGAAGGTTTGTCGATCATCGAACGTGACCGCGCCGCCGCGTACTTCGCTTCGCAGGAAGAAGGCGCCCAGGTTCTGCTGTGTTCAGAAATCGGCTCCGAAGGCCGTAACTTCCAGTTCGCCAGCAAAATGGTGATGTTCGATCTGCCGTTCAACCCGGATCTGCTGGAGCAGCGTATTGGCCGTCTGGACCGTATCGGCCAGCAAAACAATATCGATATCATGGTGCCTTACCTTGAGCAAACCGCGCAGTCGGTGCTGGTTCGCTGGTTCCATGAAGGTCTGGATGCGTTCGAACATACCTGCCCGACCGGCCGGACGATTTATGACAGCGCTTACGATCAGCTGATTACGTTCCTCGCCACACCGGCTGAGCAGGAAGGTCTGGACGATTTTATTCTCAAATGCCGCGCGGAACATGACGCGCTGAAAGAGAAGCTGGAAAATGGCCGCGACCGTCTGCTGGAGATGCATTCCAACGGCGGCGAACGTGCGCAGCAACTGGCGAAAGAAATTGGCGAGCAGGATAACGACGTCAATCTGGTGAATTTCGCACTGAATCTGTTCGATATCGTTGGTATTAATCAGGAAGATCGCAGCGACAATTTGATCGTGCTGACACCTTCCGATCACATGCTGGTGCCGGATTTCCCCGGCCTGCCGGAAGACGGTTGTACGGTAACGTTTGACCGTGAACAGGCGCTGTCGCGTGAAGATGCCCAGTTTATCAGCTGGGAACATCCGATCGTGCGCAACGGTCTGGATCTGATCCTGTCCGGCGATACCGGCAGCTGTGCGGTGTCGATTCTGAAAAACAAAGCGCTGCCGGTCGGGACACTGCTGGCTGAACTGGTTTACGTGGTGGAATGTCAGGCGCCGAAACATCTGCAACTGACCCGCTTCCTGCCACCGACGCCGGTACGTATGCTGATGGACAGAAAAGGCACCAATCTGGCGGCTCAGGTGGAATTCGAAAGCTTTAACCGTCAGCTGAACGCGATTAACCGTCACAACTCCAGCAAGCTGGTGAATGCGGTGCAGCAGGACGTTCACGCCATGCTGCAACAGGCTGAAGCGGAAATTGCTGAGCAGGCGCGTGCGCTCATTGAAGTGGCGAAAGTTGAAGCGGACGAGCAACTGACGAAAGAACTGGATCGTCTGAAAGCGCTGAAAGAAGTGAACCCGAACATTCGCGATGACGAACTGGAATCGGTAGACTCAAACCGCAAGCAGGTACTGGCCAATCTGAACGATGCCAGCTGGCGTCTGGATGCGATCCGTCTGGTGGTCGTCAGCCACCAGTAAGCCTGACGGGATGCAGCCGGTCTGCATCCCTTCTTTTATTTCACCCTGAATGCAGACTGAAACCGCTATGAGCGAACATCAACCGACAATCCCTGAGCCTTCCAAAACCCGGCCGCTGGAGAATTACAATCCGCCGACCGATCCCTGGTTACGGGTGATTTTTCAGGATGAACACATCATGGTGGTGAATAAGCCAAGCGGGTTGCTTTCGGTGCCGGGGAAATTAGCCGAGCATCAGGACAGCCTGATGACGCGCATTCAGCAGCAATATACCCAAGCGGAATCGGTGCATCGTCTGGATATGTCGACCAGCGGCGTGATTGTGGTGGCGCTGACCAAAGAAGCCGAACGCGAGCTGAAACGTCAGTTCCGCGAGCGTGAAACCAAGAAAGTGTATATCGCGCGGGTCTGGGGACGGGTCGAAGAAGATTACGGCATTATTGATTTACCGCTGATTTGCGATTATCCCAACCGGCCAAAACAGAAAGTTTGCCATGAGACCGGGAAGAAAGCGCTGACGCAATACGAAGTGATGTCCTGGGATGAAGACGGCACGACGCGCGTCAAACTCCGGCCGATTACCGGACGTTCACATCAGCTGCGCGTGCATTTACTGGCGCTCGGGCATCCGATTCTGGGCGATAAGTTTTACGCACATCCGCAGGCGCTGGCCGCCGCTGACCGCCTGCAACTGCATGCGCAGGAGCTGTCGTTTTACCATCCGATCACTGACGCGCCGCTGGTATTCAACTGCGAGCCGGATTTTTAAGTTTCCGGAGGACACAAAAAAGGCGCTGAATTCAGCGCCTTTTACTTTTGCGTCGGAGAAGATTACTTAAAACCTTTCTCTCTTTTGATCAGGTCATACGCGGCCTGAATCGACTGCGCTTTCTCTTTCGCCATTTCCATCATTTCCGGCGGCAAACCTTTTGCGACCAGCTTGTCCGGATGATGTTCGCCCATCAGCTTGCGGTACGCACGTTTGATTGTGGTTGCATCGTCCGTGGCATTCACGCCCAGCACTTTACAGGCATCGGCCAGCGTCGGGCCTTGCTGTGTCTGGTGATAACCGCCGCGATAAGAGTGACCGCCCTGCTGATTTGCGCCGAACTGTTGCCCACCTTCCATCATGCGCAGGAACTGATCGAACTGCATGCGGGAGATCCCGAGCTCTTCAGCAATCACATACAGCACTTCGCGCTCGTTCGGATGCAAAGAACCGTCGGCATACGCCGCCTGGATCTGGATTTCCAGAAAAGTCCGGATCAGATCAAAGCGGCCGAAACATGCAGTGCGCAATGCCCGCATTTTTTCCCGCAACGGGTAATTTGCATCTTTCCCGTCGCGGAAGGCACGCTGGGCGGCTTCACGCTGCTCACCGTGCAACTGCATACGTTCCATGTAAAGACTGGCAATTTGTATATCCGCCTCGGTCACTCTGCCTTTTGATTTAGTCAGATTCCCCATCACTTCAAATGTGGTGCGGAAAAAGAGAGTTTGACGTGTCTGTTGATCGGCGAAATATCCCCGGCGTTTCGCAGAACGCGCAGTATCAAACATATGCCCTATCAACACCCCTGAAACAATTCCCCAGAAGCCTAAACCGGACCATAAGCCCAGGATAAGTCCGAGCAGTTTTCCCCAATACTGCATATACTCCTCAATTCGCCATGCCGTCGCTTAAAAATTGCTTTATCATAACCGGCATTTATCGTTGTGCCTAACGGCGGCAACGTAACAGGTTGGATTTAACACTAGCGCAACCATGATGAGTGAGATAGTCTCTGACCGTTTGCCGGCATGATGCCTCTGATGACGGAACACCATTTTACGTATGAAAAACAGACGTCTGAAAACACGCTTACCCACAGTGCTGGCTGCCACAATCTGGTCAGTATTGTACAGTCACGGCGCAATGGCCGACCTCGCGCAACAATGTATGCTCGGCGTTCCGACCTATGACAAACCTTTGGTGCAGGGTGATCCTAATTCACTGCCTGTGACCATCAATGCCGACAAGGCCACCGGAAATTATCCTGACAGCGCGCTTTTCAGCGGCAACGTTAATATCGTTCAGGGTAACAGTACGCTCGATGCCGATCATGTTCAGCTCAACCAAATTGCCAATCCCAATCAGCCCACTCCGACCCGTACCGCCACGGCGACCGGGAACGTGCGTTATAACGATAACCAGATCAAGCTGAACGGGCCGAAAGGCTTTGCAAACCTGACCACCAAAGATACCGATGTCCAGAATGGCGATTACCAGATGGTAGGCCGTCAGGGCCGCGGTAATGCTGACAAGATGAAGCAGCGTGACAACAACCGCTACACCATCATGGATAACGGCACATTCACGACCTGTCTGCCTGGCGATAACAGCTGGAGCGTGGTGGGTTCAGAAGTGATTCAGGACCGCCAGGAAGAAGTGGCTGAAATCTGGAATGCCCGTTTCCATATCGGCCCGGTTCCGGTGTTCTACAGCCCGTACATGCAGTTGCCGATCGGTGACAAACGCCGTTCGGGCTTCCTTATTCCGAACGCCAAATACAGCAGCAGTAACGGCTTTGGCCTGACGGTTCCCTGGTACTGGAACATCGCGCCAAATTACGATGCCACGATCACGCCGAACTACATGAGCAACCGTGGTCTGCAATTGCAGAACGAATTCCGCTATCTGACCGTGGCCGGTGCAGGTCTGATGGAGTTCGATTATCTGGGCGACGATAAGAAAATCGATCAGCAGTACGTGGATGATGAGAACCGGACCAGCGATAAGACTAAGCGCTGGATGTACTACTGGCGTCATGCCGGCGTATACGATCAGGTTTGGCGCTTCAATGTCGACTACACCAAGGTCAGTGACCCGTACTACTTCACCGATTTCGATTCGAAATACGGTTCAAGCACTGACGGCTATTCCACGCAAAAATTCAGCGTAGGTTATGCCAACCAAAACTGGGATGTGACGCTGGCCAGCAAGCAGTTCCAAGTGTTTTCGGATTACGGTAACAGCAATGCTTACCGCGCCCAGCCACAGCTGGACATCAACTATTACAAAAACGATGTGGGCCCTTTCGACCTGCATCTTTATGGTCAGGCGGCGAAATTCACCAGCGTTAACCCTGACAACCCGGAAGCGGTGCGTACTCACTTCGAACCGACCCTGAGCCTGCCGCTGAGTAACGCCTGGGGAAGTCTGGATAACGAAGTTAAGCTGATGGCGACCCACTATCAGCAGGATATTCCGGATGCGTATTACGATGCGAACCCGGACACCAAACTTCGTTCTTCAGTAAACCGCGTTATGCCTGAGTTCAAAACCGACGGCAAAATGGTCTTCGACCGGACGATGGACTGGGACAGTGATTACACCCAGACTCTTGAACCGCGCGCACAGTATTTGTACATTCCGTATCGTAACCAGAGCGGGATTAATACCTATGACTCGACGCTGTTACAGTCCGACTATACCGGCCTGTTCCGCGATAAGAGCTACAGCGGCCTGGACCGTATTGCTTCGGCAAACCAGGTGGCAACTGGTTTAACAACCCGTATTTACGACGAAAATCTGGAAGAGCGCTTCAATGCGTCTGCCGGTCAGATTTACTACTTCCAGCCACCGCGCACAGGCGACGTGAACAGTGCTCTGGATAAAAGTGATGACAGAGGCAGCCTGGTTTGGGCTGGTGACAGCTATTACAAAATCAATGACTTCTGGGGCGTTCGTGGTGGCGTGCAGTACGACACCCGTTTAGATGCACTGGCGTTGGGCGATGCCGTTCTGGAATACCGCGCTGACTCAGAAAGAATGGTTCAGTTGAGCTACCGTTATGCCAGCCCGGAATATATTCAGGCGACACTGCCAAGCGTGACCAACCCGGGATATCAGGATGGTATTTCTCAGGTGGGCGGGATCGCCAGCTGGCCGATTGCTGACCGCTGGGCGGTTGTTGCGGCCTATTATTACGACACCAAAGCACAGCAATCTGCCGATCAGCTGATTGGTTTGCAGTACAACACTTGCTGCTGGGCCATCAACGTGGGCTACGAACGTAAGATCACCAACTACGATACTGTTAAGTCCGAAAGCAAGTATGACAATAAGATTGGATTCAACATTGAACTTAGAGGCCTGGGGAACAATCAAACCCTCGGAACGAAAGAAATGTTGGCCAGCGGCATACTGCCTTATCAACGCGCTTTCTAAGCCGATACCACGATTGATGAGTTAAGACTCTACGAACTCAGTGAACTTGAAACCCGCGCTTGCGGATTAGACAAATGGAAAAAGTATGAAGAACTGGAGAACACTTCTCCTCGGCGTGACGCTTTGTGCCAGCACTGCGTTTGCAGCCCCTCAGGAAGTTGATAAAGTTGCCGCCGTCGTCAACAACGGCGTCGTATTGCAAAGTGACGTAGACAGCCTGTATCAGTCAGTAACGCAGCAGGCCAAGCAAGCAAACCAACAGCTGCCCGATGAAGCGACGTTGCGCCACCAGATCCTTGATCGTCTGATCATGGTTCAGATCCAGTTGCAGATGGCGACCCGCATGGGTATCACGCTGACGGATCAGGATGTGGATAAAGCGATTGCCGGTATTGCACAGCAGAACAATATTTCCGTTGACCAGCTGCGTAGCCGTCTGGCTTATGACGGTCTGAACTACAGCACTTATCGCGCCCAGATCCGTAAAGAAATGCTGATCAGCGAAGTCCGTAACAGCGAAGTTCGCCGTCGCGTGACGATCCTGCCTCAGGAAGTGGATCAGCTGTCCAAACAGGTTGCGGCTCAGAACGGCAGCAGCGCTGAATTTAACCTCAGCCATATCCTGTTGCCATTGCCGGAAAACCCAACGCAGGATCAGGTTGATACGGCTGAACAGCTGGCGAAGAAAATCGTTGCCGATCTGAACAACGGCGCGGACTTCGGCAAACTGGCTATCACCTACTCTGCTGATTCCCAGGCGCTGAAAGGCGGCAACATGGGTTGGGGCAAATTGCAGGAATTACCTTCCCTGTTCGCTCAGGCGCTGAGCACTGCGCAGAAAGGCCAGGTTATCGGTCCGATCCGTTCAGGCGTGGGCTTCCACATCCTGAAAGTGAACGATATCCGTGGTGATAACAAAAGCGTTTCCGTCACTGAAGTCCATGCACGCCATATCCTGATCAAGCCATCCGTTGTGATGACCGATGCTCAGGCGCGCGCGAAACTGGAACAGGCTGCGGCGGATATCAAGAGCGGTAAAGCAACGTTTGCTGATGAAGCGAAACAGCTTTCTCAGGATCCGGGTTCTGCAAATCAGGGCGGCGATTTAGGTTGGGCGTCTCCGGATATGTACGATCCTGCGTTCCGCGATGCGCTGATGAACCTGAAAAAAGGTGAAATCAGTGCGCCAGTTCATTCTTCCTTCGGCTGGCACCTGATCCAGTTACTGGATACCCGCCAGGTTGATAAAACAGATGCGGCACAGAAAGAACGTGCTTACCGCATGCTGTTCAACCGTAAATTTGCGGAAGAAGCCCAGACCTGGATGCAGGAACAACGTGCTGAAGCGTACGTGAAAATTATGGACGGTAATGGACAATAAAACACTGACAACGAAATCTGTCGTCATCACCCCCGGCGAACCTGCCGGGGTTGGGCCGGATCTGGTACTGGCGCTGGCTCAGCAGGCATGGCCTGTTGAGCTGGTGGTGTGTGCCGATCCGGCCCTGCTGCTTGAGCGCGCTGAAAAACTGGGTCTGAAGATCCAGTTGCGCGAATACCTGAAAGACAGCCCGGCAGAACCTCAGGCCGCGGGGACATTAACGGTTTTACCGGTCAGCACGGCTGTGCCTGTCACGCCCGGTAAACTGGATGTCGCCAACAGCCAATACGTGGTAGAAACGCTGGCCCGCGCCTGCGATGGCGCAATCAGCGGTGAGTTTGCCGCGCTGATTACCGGCCCGGTGCAAAAGAGCATCATTAACGATGCCGGTATCCCGTTTATCGGTCATACCGAATTCTTTGCTGACCGCAGCCATTGCAACCGCGTAGTGATGATGCTGGCAACGGAAGAACTGCGCGTCGCGCTGGCGACCACGCATTTACCGCTGTTAGCCGTACCGGGTGCGATCACGCGCGAATGTCTCCACGAAGTTATCACCATTTTGAATCATGATCTGAGAACCAAATTTGGCATCGCCGAGCCGCAAATCTACGTGTGTGGTCTGAACCCGCACGCCGGAGAAGGCGGTCATATGGGTCATGAGGAAATAGACATCATCATCCCTGCGCTGGAAGAACTGCGCCAGCAGGGAATGCATCTTATCGGTCCGCTGCCCGCTGATACGTTATTCCAGCCTAAATATCTGCAACACGCCGATGCTGTTTTATCGATGTATCACGATCAGGGCCTTCCGGTGCTAAAATATCAGGGATTCGGTCGCGCCGTGAATATCACGCTGGGCCTTCCCTTTATCCGGACTTCCGTTGATCACGGCACCGCCCTTGAACTCGCTGCAACCGGCACAGCCGATGCAGGCAGTTTCAAGACAGCAATAAATCTCGCCATTCGTATGGCAAATAACAGCAACGATAAATAACAACAATGAATAGTAGAGTCCACCAAGGTCACTTTGCCCGTAAACGTTTTGGGCAAAACTTCTTAACCGATCAGTTTGTTATCGATAGCATCGTGTCGGCCATTCATCCTATGCCGGGCGAATCTGTCGTCGAAATCGGTCCTGGCCTGGCTGCATTAACTGAGCCCGTCGCTTCACGTCTGGATAGCATGACGGTCATCGAACTCGACCGCGATCTGGCTACACGTCTGGAAAACAATCCGAAGTTTCAGGGCAAGCTGCGCGTCATTCAGTCTGATGCAATGAAAATCAATTTTGGCGAGCTCTCCGAAGAGCTTGGTCAGCCGCTGCGCGTATTCGGCAACCTGCCGTATAACATTTCCACGCCGCTGATGTTCCACCTGTTCACCTACACCAACGCCATCAAAGACATGCATTTCATGTTGCAGAAGGAAGTGGTAAACCGCCTGGTTGCAGGCCCGAACAGCAAAGCGTATGGTCGTTTAACGGTGATGGCGCAGTATTACTGCAACGTTATCCCGGTGCTGGAAGTACCGCCTGAATCCTTTACACCGGCGCCAAAAGTGGAATCCGCCGTGGTGCGTTTAGTACCGCATGACGTGATCCCTTATCCGGTTTCTGATATCCGCATTCTGAGCCGCCTGACCACCGACGCGTTTAATCAGCGTCGTAAGACTGTGCGTAACAGCCTCGGCCATCTGTTCACTCCTGAGCAAATGACGGAGCTGGGCTTAGATCTCAGCATGCGTGCTGAAAATATTTCGGTTGAGCAATACTGTAAACTGGCTAACTGGTTGTCCACGCGGCCTAAAACCCCGGAACCTCAGGAGTAGCGTTATGCTTAATTCGCCCCGTGTTTGTGTTCAGGTGCAAAGTATCTACGTAGAGTCACAGTCGATACCGGAAGAAGAACGTTTTGTTTTCGCCTACACCATCACGATCCGCAATCTGGGGCGTTTTAATGTGCAACTGCTTCGCCGTTACTGGCTGATCACCAACAGTAACGGCCGCCAGACCGAAGTTCAGGGCGAAGGGGTTATCGGTGAACAACCGCTGATCCTGCCTGGCAACGAATTCCACTACACCAGCGGCGCTGTTTTAGAAACGCCACTGGGCACGATGGAAGGCCATTACGAAATGGTCGCGCACGACGGTGAAAGCTTCCGCGTGCCGATCCCGGTCTTCCGCCTCGCCATCCCTACGCTGATAAATTAATCCACATGTCGACATATCTTATTGGTGATGTTCACGGCTGCATCGATGAACTCAAGGCGCTATTGGCGCAGGTGGATTTTGATCCGCAAAATGATGCTCTCTGGCTGACGGGCGATCTCGTCGCGCGCGGGCCGTCTTCTGTTGAAGTCCTGCGTTTTGTCAGTGGTTTGGGCGACTGCGTACGGATGGTGCTCGGTAATCACGATTTACATCTGCTGGCGGTTTACGCAGGCATCAGCTTTAACAAGCCGAAAGATCGTATTACGCCGTTACTCGAAGCAGAAGATGCCGATGAGCTGATCAACTGGCTGCGCCGTCAGCCGGTGTTGCAGGTAGATGAAGATCTGAAACTGGTGATGGCTCACGCCGGGATCACGCCGCAGTGGGATCTCGACACCGCAAAAATGTGCGCCCGCGAAGTTGAAGCCGTGCTGAGCAGCGACACTTACCCGCTGTTTCTCGATGCCATGTATGGCGATATGCCGAACAACTGGCATCCGGAGCTGAGCGGTCTGGCTCGTTTACGTTTCAGTACCAATGCGTTCACCCGCATGCGCTACTGTTTCCCGAACGGGCAGCTGGATATGATTTGCAAAGATGTACCCGAGAACGCGCCAAAACCCCTCAAACCCTGGTTTGATATTCCGGGTCCGGTGCAGGAAGCGGGTTACAGCATTGCGTTTGGTCACTGGGCATCGCTGGAAGGAAAAGGCGCACCGGAAGGCATTTACGCGCTGGACACCGGTTGTTGCTGGGGCGGGGATTTAACGATGCTGCGCTGGGAAGATAAAACCTATTTCACCCAGCCGTCGAACCGTCATAAAGAAAAAGAGCAATCAGAACTCCCGAAAGCACTGTAGTTTTTGGGCGGGATAAAAGTCAAAAGGCACCCCTGAAAGGTGCCTTTTTGCTTTGCGCGTCAGCCTGAAAAATCAGGCGCGACGGTCAAGGATTTCGAAGCAGTAGCCATGAGAGTTTTGCTCATCAGCGTCATGGAATTCGCTGAAAGTGCTTTCCCAGTCATCCGGCTCGTAGTCAGGGAAATGCGTATCCCCTTCCACTTCCGCATCAATGTGGGTCAGGTATAAACGGTTCGCCTTCGGCAATAATTGCTCGTATACGCGGCCACCGCCCATCACCATCACTTCTTCCACATCACCGGCAGCAGTCAGTGCGGCCTCCACAGACGTCACCCAGGTCACGCCATCGTGCGCACCAGGCTTTGAGCTGATGACGATATTCAGCCGGCCAGGTAACGGTCGCCCAATCGACTCGAACGTCTTGCGCCCCATGATGACAGGTTTGTTGAGCGTATTACGCTTAAACCAGGCCAGATCACCGGGTAAATGCCAAGGCATTGCGTTTTCCATGCCAATAACGCGATCGGTCGCCAGTGCGGCGATCAGGCTGATAATCATTAAGAAGCCCTGTGTTGATTAAAGAGACTCAAAAAAAGAGCCCACACTATACGGAAAGCCCAATCAACCGTCGATAGGGAGACTCACGCTTTACAAAGATATAAGAGCGCTCTTACCCTGACGGGATTTTACCCGCCTGATGTGCCAGTTTCGGGTCTGAAAGGGGGTTAAAAACCGGAAGAATTTTCATTTACCCAGCCGAAAATGCTGGAAACGCGATCTGTAGTTTGCCCCTCCGATCACGCTTGTACAACTGAGCTTACACACCGGGGCGATTACGGTACAGTCATCGTCCTTTCCACCCTTAACCGAAATGTCAGTCGGGCAAAAAAAGCCATAAGAGTGATTTATCTTGCTAAGGATTGGCGTATCATGCGGCCTTCATTTTGTTCTGAACATTAACGACGGTTATTTCCATGCTTGAAACCACCCTTTTTGTTGCCAGTATTGCGTTCCTCGGCATGCTTTCTCCCGGCCCTGATTTCTTTCTGGTCATCAAAAATGCGGCCCGTTATCCTCGCGTTGCGGCACTGATGACATCGTTTGGGGTGATTTGTGGCGTGATCACGCATATGTCTTACTGCGTCGCGGGTCTGGCTGTCGTTATTACTACCACGCCGTGGCTGTTTGATTTATTAAAATACGTCGGTGCTGCTTATCTGATCTGGGTGGGTATTCAGGCGCTGTTCTCGCGCAGCAACAGTAAGATGAATCTCGACGGGCTGGAACCGCAGCAGGTCAAATTGCGTACCGCGTTTGTGCAGGGTTACTTGTGTAATCTGCTGAACCCGAAAGCCACGCTGTTCTTCCTGGCGATGTTTACGCAGGTCTTGCAGATCAACTCCACCCTGGGCGAAAAGTTGTGGTACGCGTCGATTATTGTCAGCTTATCTGTGGTCTGGTGGCCTTCGCTGGCACTGTTAATCCAGAGCGCACCGGTTCGCCGCGGTCTGGCAAAAGCGCAGAAAATTATCGATAAGCTGCTGGGTGGCGTGCTGATTGGTTTGGGCATTAAAGTGGCGTTGAGCTGATCAAAAAAGCCGGCATTTCAATTCTGTGCCGGCTTTCTGTTCTCCCTCTGAATCCTCAGAGTTTATCCTTTCGCTTCAATCACATCCTTTTCCGGCGCTTTTCCATCAATACTCCCGCGCCAGCCAGACTGAACCGATGACAAACGCTCCTGATCCTGCTCGATAGCCGCGGTCAGCATGTCCTTTGCACGTTGCATACTGGCGATACGGAATTCAGTATCTTCGTAATTCTCGATAGTGGCTTCGAGCATTTTCAGGTTATAGCGACGGAACAAATCAGCCTTTTCCCGCGCTTCATACGCATCCAGACCGAGTTCTTCCAGCACATCACGCCCTACGCGCAGTGAGCCTTCGAACAATTCACGCTCCGGTGCTTCCACGCCCAACTGACGCAGCTGATACCAATGGTCAACATCGCGGGCACGCGCAATCACCTTCAGGTTCGGGAAATGCTCTTTCGCCAGCGCCGTCAGTTGCAGGTTGGCTTCAACGTCATCGATGGCATTAATCAGCACCTTAGCCTGCGCCGCGCCTGCGGATTCGAGTAAATCCACGCGGGTCGCATCACCGTAAAACACTTTGGTGCCGAATTTCCGCAACGTTTCGATATGATCCGGATCGTGGTCCAGAACGACTGTATGAACATTGTTGGCCAGCAGCAAACGACCGGCAATCTGACCAAAACGACCGAATCCGGCGATAATGACCTGCGCATTTTCGTCATCAATGGTGTCCTGCGGACGGTCATCTTTCGGCGCATTGCGCTCCATGCGGTTCGCAATTACCAGCAGCAGCGGCGTTACGGCCATTGAAAGCGCAACGGCGAGCGTCAGCGCTTTCGACCATTCGTCAGGCATCACGCCGGCCATTTTTGCAGCACTGAAAATCACGAAAGCGAATTCACTACCCTGCCCGATTAAGATCGCAAAAAGGCCACGTTGTTTTTTCGGTACACTCAGCCACGGCGCAATCAGCCACAACAGCGCCGCCTTGAGCGCCATAAAGCCTGCCAGCAAGGTGGCGATCAGCAATGGCTGATGCACCAGCGTGCCGAAGTCGATAGACATTCCGACGCCGATAAAGAACAGGCCGAGGAGCAAACCTTTGAACGGCTGGATATCGCTTTCCAGCGCATGACGGTATTCCGAACTCGCCAGCAAAACGCCCGCCAGAAACGCGCCCATCGCCATCGACATGCCAGCCATCTCCAGCAGAATGCCGAAACCGAACACCAGGAAAAGTGCCACGGCGCTGAACACTTCGCGCATGCCGGAACGGGCAACAAAATGCAGCAAAGGCCGCGTAACGTAACGCCCAAGCAGCACCACCAACACCAGCGCACCGGCCACTTTTGCCGCCGACAGACCAAAGCTCAGAAGCGTTGTGGCTTCGCCGGTGCTGGCAAGAAGCGGGATCATCGCCACCAGCGGGATTGCCGCAATATCCTGGAATAACAGCACAGCAAACGCACTGCGGCCTAGCGGTGACGGCGTCAGACTGCGTTCGCTCATCGCCTGCATGGCAATCGCGGTGGAAGACAGCGCCAGCGTCATGCCAATTAACAAGGCAATTTTCCAGTCAAGGCCGAGGAAATAACAGAACGCGCTGAGTACCACGCCACAGCCGACCATCTGAATACTGCCGCCGCCAAAAACTGAGGCGCGCATGGTCCACAACCGTTTAGGATCCAGTTCCAGCCCGATGACAAACAGCATCAGCACCACGCCGATTTCCGCAAAGGTCAGAATCGACTCGGCATCAGAAACCAGTTTCAATCCCCACGGCCCGATAATACAGCCTGCGATCAGATAGCCGAGCACAGAGCCGAGCCCGAGGCGGACAGCAATAGGTACAAACAGTGCCGCGGAGCCAAGATAAATCAGCCCCTCAATCATCAGGTTATGATTATCCATGATTCACCTCCGGCGGGCAGCCTTCTTTCAGGCTCAGGCAGGCCGTCAGGCGACGACGATATTCTTCGCCCGCCGCTTTCAGCGCCACTTCGTCGCAAATGAAGGTGTTATGGACCGCAAAATACGGCAGCCAGTGCATACCGCAATAAATGGCCGTCGCCTGTAAAGGCTGGGCCAGCACATCGAAATCAGGATGATCACCCAGTTCAAAATGATGTTCGTTACCGCCGGTCGTCACTGCCCACAGACAATGTTTGCCGTTCAGCGCATTGCCTTCGTGACCGTATGCCCAGCCGTGCTCAAGCACTTTGTCGATCCACAATTTCATCAGCGGCGGCAGGCTGTACCACTGGATCGGATGCTGGAATACCACCAGATCAGCGCGTTCAACGGCTTGCTGTTCTGCGGCGATATCGATATTAAAATCGGGGTATAGATCATACAGCGAACGCACTTCAACGTTGGGTAAATCACTGACCGCCGAGAGCAGTCCCTGGTTGGCCCGCGAATGGCGCGGATAAGGGTGGGCGTAAATTATTAGAATCATGCAGGTCTCTTGTCTTATTTTATTTACTTCAGCATACGCAACTTTCGGCATTCGGGGGAAAACCGGATGCATAAAATGAAAAAGGCGCAGCTTTCGCCGCGCCTTTCATCTGGCAATTATGCCATCAGCCTTTGATTTTCGCGTGCATTTCCTGCACTGAAATCACCTGCTCAGTCGGGTCAGAAGACAGCGCCATCGCCGTGGCGAAACCGCCGTTCAGCGTGGTGTCGTAATGCACTTTGTATTGCAGTGCACTGCGGCGGATAAGCTTGGAGTCTTCAATCGCCTGACGGCCCGCCGTGGTGTTGACGATGTACACATATTCACCGTTCTTGATACGGTCCTGAATATGCGGACGGCCTTCATGCACCTTGTTGACCAGGCGCGGGTTAATCCCGGCTTCACCCAACACCACCGCCGTACCGTGTGTCGCATCCAGCTCGAAACCGCGTTTAAGCAGTTTCGCGGCCAAATCCACCACGCGGCCTTTGTCGCCTTCACGCACAGACAGCAATGCGCGACCGGCTTTCTTCATGCCGGAGTTGCTGCCCAGCTGCGCTTTCGCGAACGCTTCTGCGAAGGTGCGGCCAACGCCCATGACTTCACCGGTAGAACGCATTTCCGGCCCGAGAATCGGGTCAACGCCAGGGAATTTGTTGAACGGCAACACCACTTCCTTGACGGAGTAGTAAGGCGGGATGACTTCTTCGGTCACGCCTTGCTGCGCCAGCGTCTGGCCTGCCATGACGCGGGCGGCCACTTTCGCCAGCGCCACACCGGTCGCTTTAGACACGAACGGGACGGTACGTGCGGCGCGCGGGTTAACTTCAATCAGGTAGACTTCGTTGTTTTTCACCGCGAACTGGACGTTCATCAGGCCGCGAACGCTCAGCTCGAAGGCCAGTTTCTCAACCTGCTGACGCATCACGTCCTGAATTTCCTGGCTCAGCGTGTAACAAGGCAGAGAACATGCGGAGTCACCGGAGTGAACGCCAGCCTGCTCAATGTGCTCCATGATGCCGCCAATCAGCACGCGCTCGCCGTCGCAGATTGCATCGACGTCCACTTCAACAGCATCATCCAGGAAGCGGTCGAGCAATACCGGCGCATCGTTGGACACGCTGACCGCATTCTGGAAGTAACGGCGCAGGTCGATTTCGTCGTACACGATTTCCATTGCGCGGCCGCCCAGAACATACGAAGGACGAACCACCAGCGGATAACCGATGCCTGCTGCTTTTTCGACAGCCTGTTCGATGGTCGCTACCGTGGCGTTAGCCGGTTGTTTCAGGCCCAGACGGTTAACCGCCTGCTGGAAACGTTCGCGGTCTTCGGCGCGGTCAATGGCGTCCGGGCTGGTGCCGATAATCGGTACGCCAGCGGCTTCAAGTTCCCGCGCCAGTTTCAGCGGAGTCTGTCCACCGTACTGCACGATGACACCTTTCGGCTGCTCGATGCGCACGATTTCCAGCACGTCTTCCAGCGTGACAGATTCGAAGTACAGACGGTCAGAAGTGTCGTAGTCGGTAGAAACTGTTTCAGGGTTACAGTTGACCATGATGGTTTCGTAACCGTCTTCACGCAGCGCCAGTGAGGCGTGTACGCAGCAGTAGTCGAACTCAATGCCCTGACCGATACGGTTCGGACCGCCGCCCAGCACCATGATTTTTGGTTTGTCGTTAGTCGGGTTGGATTCGCACTCTTCTTCGTACGTGGAGTACATGTACGCCGTGTCAGTTGAGAATTCAGCCGCACAGGTATCCACACGTTTGTAAACGGGGTGCAGATTGTATTTGTGGCGCAGTTTGCGCACTTCGCTTTCGGATACACCCACCAGTTTAGCCAGGCGCAGGTCAGCAAAGCCTTTGCGTTTAAGCATGCGCAGGTATTCCGGCGTCAGTATGTTGAAACCGCCTTCGGCGACTTCATTTTCCAGTTTCACCAGCTCTTCAATTTGCACCAGGAACCAGCGGTCGACGTTGGTCAGGTTGAAGATACCATCAACGGACATCCCGGCGCGGAAGGCGTCAGCGATGTACCAGATACGCTCCGCG
Source organism: Rahnella sp. ChDrAdgB13 (assembly GCF_017655185.1). Classification (NCBI taxonomy): domain Bacteria; kingdom Pseudomonadati; phylum Pseudomonadota; class Gammaproteobacteria; order Enterobacterales; family Yersiniaceae; genus Rahnella; species Rahnella sp. ChDrAdgB13. The sequence goes on from NZ_JAEMGT010000003.1 coordinate 170,839, forward strand.
CCCGCTTCTTTCAGCTCGCGACGGATTTTCGTCAGCGCTTCCGGGTCGTCCAGGCTCACTTTCGGGTCGAAGCCGCTTGCGCCCACTTCCAGACCGCGAAGGGCTTTTTGCAGCGATTCCTGCTGGGTGCGGCCAATCGCCATCACTTCGCCAACGGATTTCATCTGCGTGGTCAGACGGTCGTTTGCACCGGCAAATTTCTCAAAGTTGAAGCGTGGGATTTTCGTCACAACATAGTCAATGGACGGTTCAAACGACGCAGGCGTTTTGCCGCCGGTGATGTCGTTCATCAGTTCATCGAGGGTGTAACCCACCGCCAGTTTCGCCGCCACTTTGGCGATCGGGAAACCGGTCGCTTTAGAGGCCAGCGCGGAAGAACGGGATACGCGCGGGTTCATCTCGATAACAATCAGACGGCCATTTTTCGGGTTCACCGAGAACTGGACGTTGGAACCGCCGGTTTCTACGCCGATTTCACGCAGTACCGCCATCGAGGCGTTACGCATGATTTGGTATTCTTTGTCGGTCAGGGTCTGCGCGGGTGCCACGGTGATGGAGTCACCGGTGTGGATGCCCATCGCATCGAAGTTTTCGATTGAGCAAACGATGATGCAGTTGTCGTTTTTATCACGCACCACTTCCATCTCGTACTCTTTCCAGCCAATCAGCGACTCATCAATCAGCAGCTCTTTGGTTGGGGAAAGATCCAGACCGCGTTCGCAAATCTCTTCAAATTCTTCACGGTTGTAAGCGATACCGCCACCGGTGCCGCCCATGGTGAATGAAGGACGAATGATGCACGGGAAACCGACGTCAGCCGCGATCACCAGCGCTTCTTCCATGGTATGCGCAATGCCTGAACGAGCGGTATCAAGGCCGATTTTCTTCATCGCAATATCGAAACGGCGACGGTCTTCGGCTTTATCAATGGCGTCTGCGGTCGCGCCAATCATGGTCACGCCGAATTCTGCCAGCACGCCCTGACGTTCCAGTTCCAGTGCACAGTTCAGTGCAGTCTGGCCGCCCATGGTTGGCAGCACGGCGTCCGGACGTTCTTTCTCAATAATCTTGCGCACAACTTCCCAGTGAATCGGCTCGATGTACGTCGCATCAGCCATTTCCGGGTCAGTCATAATCGTTGCCGGGTTGGAGTTCACCAGAATGACGCGGTAACCCTCTTCACGCAGCGCTTTACACGCCTGTGCGCCGGAATAGTCAAACTCACACGCCTGGCCGATAACAATCGGGCCTGCGCCCAGAATCAGGATGCTTTTTATGTCTGTACGTTTTGGCATTTTTTATTCGCTCCTGATTTATTTGCTTATAAGAGTGGCGTTGTTGTTATGAGAAGCACGGTAAGCGTTAATCAGTTCGATGAAATGATCGAACAATGGCGCTGCATCGTGCGGGCCCGGGCTGGCTTCCGGGTGTCCCTGGAAACTGAACGCCGCTTTATCGGTGCGGTGAATGCCCTGAACGGTGTGGTCAAACAGCGATTTGTGCGTCACGCGCAGGTTCGCAGGCAGATTATTTTCATCTACCGCAAAGCCGTGGTTCTGCGCCGTAATCATCACTACGTTGTTATCGATATCTTTAACCGGGTGGTTACCGCCGTGGTGGCCGAGTTTCATCTTCAGCGTTTTCGCGCCGCTGGCCAGCGCCAGTAACTGATGACCGAGGCAGATGCCGAACACCGGAATGTCGGTTTCGAGGAAAGCTTTAATCGCGGCGATGGCGTAATCGCAAGGCTCCGGGTCACCCGGGCCGTTGGACAGGAAGATGCCGTCCGGATTGAGTTTCAGCACGTCGGCCGCCGGAGTTTGCGCCGGAACCACCGTCAGGCGGCAACCGCGATCTACCAGCATACGCAGGATATTGCGTTTCGCGCCGTAGTCATAGGCCACAACGTGGAACGGTAATTCTTCATTTTTCCTGGCTTCAGGCAACTCACCTTCGAGCGTCCAGCTGCCTTGCTGCCAGCTGTAGGATTCCGCGGTGGTGACTTCTTTTGCCAGATCCATGCCTTTCAGCCCCGGGAATGCTTTGGCTTTTTGCAGCGCCAGCTGAGCATCCGGTGAATCGCCCGCGATGATGCAGCCATTTTGCGCACCTTTTTCACGAAGCAGGCGGGTCAGTTTACGGGTATCAATATCGGCGATGGCCACGATGTTATGGCGCTTAAGGTAATCAGAGAGGTTTTCTTCACTGCGGTAGTTGCTGGCAATCAGAGGTAAATCGCGAATGACCAGACCTTGAGCGTGTACTGCGGAGGATTCTTCATCAGAGGCATTGGTGCCGACATTACCGATATGGGGATAAGTGAGAGTGACAATTTGGCGGGAATAGGAAGGATCAGTGAGGATTTCTTGATAACCGGTCATCGACGTATTGAAGACCACTTCCCCCACTGCCGACCCTTCTGCCCCGATGGCCCGACCGTGGAATTGGGTTCCGTCTTCCAGAACCAATAGCGCTGACTTTATCAAAGCATCCTCCAAGAATAATAAATCACAATATTTGCATATTAATTCAGATAACGAGATCTAAATCAATGCAAAAATCGCTCCCAAAGCCAATTTTTGGCAAACGGCGGCATTTTAGAGAGGGCGATGGGGTTTGTCTACTAAAAGCACCAATATTTCTTTGTTTTTTGCACAACTCAGCGAAAAGCCTCTGTCACTGCCATAAAAACATAGCTCAAGTCAGTATAGTAACCGTTTGCGGAAGGGGATGTCTGGAAAAGGGTGATGTAAACGAGATTATTACAAACCGGAGGAGTTGCATTGTTTAAAAAGCATACACCAGGAGGGGCATTAAGCATGAATATTTATAGAAATGGCAATCAGGAAGGAAATCACAGTCAAAATCGATATTTTAGAATAAAAAAGAGAAGGGCAATCAAGGAACTGCCCTTTTATCAAAACATTATGACCAAAACAACCACATCACATCTAAATCAAATTCTATAAATCATCTAACCCAAGCACATCCCGCATGTCGTAAATGCCATTTTTATGCGAGGAAAGCCACTTTCCTGCACGAACTGCGCCATTTGCGAATGTCATGCGGCTGGAAGCCTTGTGCGTAATCTCTACGCGCTCACCGATATCTGCAAACATCGCGGTGTGTTCACCGACAATATCCCCGGCGCGGATGGTCGCAAAACCAATGCTTTTCGGATCACGTTCGCCGGTATGTCCTTCGCGGGCATACACTGCGCAGTCTTTCAGATCACGGCCCAGCGCATCAGCAATCGCCTCGCCCATCGCCAGCGCGGTGCCGGAAGGCGCATCCACTTTGTGGCGGTGATGCGCTTCCACAATTTCGATATCCGTATAATCGCCCATTACCTTTGCGGCTTTTTCCAGTAACTTGAGCACGACGTTGACGCCCACGCTAAAGTTAGCGGCAAAAACCACAGGAATGCTCTCTGAAGCCTGTTTAATTGCGGCCTTACCGGCGTCATCGAAGCCCGTAGTGCCAATAATCATACCTTTATGGTGTTTCTGGCAAAAAGCCAGGTGCGCCAGCGTGCCTTCCGGGCGGGTGAAGTCGATCAGAATATCGAAGTCATTCGCCACCGCATCGAGGTCATCATTCACCCGGATACCGGATGTACCGGTTCCCGCCAGTTCGCCCGCATCGGCTCCGACCAGGGAAGAACCCGGACGTTCCAGCGCCGCGCCCAATACCACGCCGTCAGTATCAGTGACGGCCTGAATCAGTTGCCGGCCCATACGACCGCCTGCGCCAACGATAGCCATGCGAATATCAGCGTTACTCATAATTACTACTCTCTTCTTATAGTCGTTCTGCCGTGAAACAGAATCAGGTTATCGACCCTGCGATCCAGGAGCCAGAGAAATTGCCTCATAATTAGAAAATTATGATATAGGTCCGTTAACATCAGTAAAAGCCATCTGTTTTCAGGTTACGCAATCTAAGATTTTGTGTTAAACGGTTCGTAAAAGCGGAACTGATTGAGAAATGCGCCTTAAAATTCTTCATCCGGGTACTTCGCATAATCATTCACTTTAGTGCATAAACGTCTGACATCAGTTCTGCACCTAATGTCGCACCTTATCCGGCTTTCATGAGAACTCAATGAACTTCCCTCTTTATTACAGCATTCTTGCGCCGCAGGAATAGTCCACGTTAGCAATAATCACCACTGTATCTCCCCACCACGTAAGACAAATAAAAGAACAAACACGCTATTTCTTAGATCTGAAACATTAAATTTTTATTATATGTGGTGAAATAATATTGATAAAATCAATGATTGTGATAATAAATAGCCACCTAATTTTAACCTCCTAAATTTGATTTTAGGATCGCTAAAATAAGTAGCCTGGATCCATGAGGCGCGTCTTCACCCTGACCAGACAGTTACCGGTAAGGGGAAATAATAAAAATACATCGCCAGTTCACATACCGGTTCTTCCGGGTAAGTATATTGGCGCAGGGACTTAACATGAAATTCAAACTAAACAAAGTCACGCAAGTGGCGACCGCTGGCCTGTTGTTCGGTCTGGCTTCCTTTGCTTCACACGCAGAAATCACCCTGATTAAACAAGACCCACAGCCTAACGATCCGCTGAGCCGTCTGCAATTCCAGGTTGGCGGCAGTATTCGTCCACAGTTCCAGTTCCAGAACGGCGTCAAAAACTATAAAACCAACGGTTTTGACGGCGGTACTCGTTTCCGTTTCTCCACTGACTACTATCTGTTTGATGACATCAGCTGGATTAACTATTACGAGCTGGGTGTGAATATTCCTGCGCTGACTGGCTGGGATAATCACTACGCTGCCGGCGCGCATAACACCACCCGTCGTATGCTGTACACCGGTCTGAAAAGCAAAACCTACGGTCAGCTGACTTTCGGCCAGCAAAACAGCGTTTATTATGATGTTGTTGGTGCGAAAACCGATATCTGGGACTACGACATGCTCGCTCAGGCACCAGGCAACGGTGTTAACGGCGACTACGACGGTTCTTACCGTTCACGTAAGATGCTTAAATACAAAAATACCTTCGGCGATGCTGATGTGTATGCCTCTTACCTGTTCTCAGATAACGATCTGCTGACCGGTAAAAACAGCCTGCGTTATAAACGTAATGGCGGCGGTTCTGTGGGTGTGGATTACCACATCACCAAAGAACTGACATGGGGTACTGCGTACAACTACACCGACGCAGAAATGAAAAATCCAAATAACAACACCTCCAAAGACTACAATCAGAGCATCGTTGGTACCGCTCTGAGCTGGAAACCAGGCAACTGGACAGCGTCCTTCGGTGGCGGTTATTACCATGACTTCCTGACCACCGGCCTGAAAACCGAAGATCACTTCTTCGCAGGCGATGCATACGGTCTGGAATACTTCCTGGGTTACGCTTTCCCAATCAACCAGTTCGCTGTGAAAACCATTCAGCCATACTTCATGGGTGACCGTCTGACCTATGTGACTGGCCGCAATTATCAGCGTATCGATAACGGTCTGGGTGTGTCCTTCCAGCTCGATTACGGCTTCCGTGTTGATTACGAACATGTGTTCACGTCTTCTACCGATAACCTCGGCGACATGAACCTGATCCGTCTGAGATACGACTTCTAAGCCTTAACGATTGAACTTCAGGGGCCAGCTTTACGTCTTATTGACGGGCTGGCCCTTTCTTTTTACACCATTCTTAATCCCTGCGGGCAAAGCCAGACTAGACTGAATACAGACAGTTTTTCGCTATATCCACTTTGCAGCCAGCAGGAGAGCTTTGCGATGTCAGCATTTTTCCGGTCCGACATAACTGCCGTAGGCGACTATCGAGCCGAATTGGGTGAAACTCCCGTCTGGTGCCAGCGCACCCAGTCATTATTGTGGGTCGATATCCTGGCTCAGCGCGTATTACGTTACTGGCCAGCTTCCGGCCAGACTGAAATTCACGAACTCCCCTCCCTGACCAGCGGCGTATTGTTAACGCAAAAGCGTAACGTCTTTTTGCTGATTTCTCAGGACGGCGTTCACCTCTACGATTACGAATCTCAAACCCGGCAGAAACTCTGCGATTATCCCGGCGCGGAAGGAACGCGCCCCAACGAAGCCGCTGTCGCACCTGATGGCTCACTTTGGTTTGGCACGATGGATATTGAAGAAGAAAAGATGACCGGCGCGTGGTACCGCTTTGAGGCCGGGGATGAAAAGCCTGAAACCATGCTCGATAACGTGGGGACGACCAATACGCTGGTCTGGTATGAAGGCAAAGTCTGGTTTGCAGACAGCCGGAAAAACCGCTTTTATTCCGCTAACGCCCGCCGCATCAATCCTCTGAAAATTTCCTGTTTCTCCTCCGGCGATAAAATCCCCGACGGCTCGGCGCTGACGCAAAACGGTTGGCTCATCACTGCCTGCTGGGGCTCAAAATGCCTGCTGCGCCAGCAGATCAATCAGGGCGAACTGCTGACGCTGGACACCCTGCCCGTGCCCGTCACGCAGCCTAGTTGCTGCACTTTTGGTGGCCCGGATATGACCGAGATATTTATCACGTCGGCGCGTAAAAACCTTAATGCCCCGCACGCGCTGGAAGGAGCGCTGCTGCACGCTAAAACAGCGACCGTTGGCGCGCCGCAGAACCTTTTCAGACTCGAAAACCCGTAACGGGTGTCAAAAAAGACGTAAAAAAACCGGCCACGTGAGCCGGTTTTTTAATTTTATGCGTTTCATCAGTCGATCTGACGCACATCAACACGCAACTCTTTCGGCACTTCGAAGACAATATTTTCTTCACGCCCTTCGATATTAATCACATCGAGGCCACCAAATGCTTTCAGCTTGCTGATCACGTCCTGTACCAAAATATCCGGTGCCGAAGCGCCAGCTGTCACGCCAATGCTTTTCGCATTTTTGAGCCAGCTTTCCTGAATATCTGCCGCAGAGTCGATCAGATAGGAAGGCACACCGACGCGCTGTGCCAGTTCCGCCAGACGGTTGGAGTTGGAAGAGTTCTTCGACCCGACCACCAGCACGACATCCGCGCCATCAGCCAGCGTACGCACGGCTTCCTGACGGTTAGTTGTCGCATAGCAAATATCGTCTTTACGCGGCCCGATAATCTTTGGGAAACGCTCGCGCAGCGCATCAATCACCGCAGACGTATCATCAACAGAAAGCGTAGTTTGTGTCATAAAACACAGGTTATTTTCGTCTTTCACCTGCAATTTATAGACATCTTCCGGCGCCTCGACCAGATACATTCCCCCGTTCGGGTTGCTGTACTGGCCCATTGTGCCTTCCACTTCCGGGTGACCGGCATGACCAATCAGAATCGCTTCCGTACCCTTACGGCTGGCACGCGCGACTTCCATATGGACTTTAGTCACGAGGGGACAAGTGGCGTCAAACAGCATGGTCAGATCACGCGCTTTCGCTTCAGCACGGACGGCCTGAGACACACCGTGCGCGGAGAAAATCAGAATCGAGCCATCGGGCACTTCGCTGATTTGCTCGATAAAAATCGCACCGCGCTGACGCAGACTGTCAACCACATAGCGGTTGTGTACGACTTCATGACGAACGTAAATCGGCGCGCCGTAAATTTCCAGCGCGCGTTCTACGATGCTGATTGCACGGTCAACGCCCGCACAAAATCCTCGCGGATTAGCCAGCAATATCTGCATGCTTCTCCTCCAGTTGCGGATCGACTTCCAGCACTTCAATATCGAAATCGATATGCTGGCCCGCCAGCGGATGGTTGAAATCTACAGTGATAGAATCTTCCGTCACCTCACGAACCACGCCCGGCATTTCGCTGCCGTCACGCCCGGAAAACAGCATAATCGTGCCGACATCCGGCACGCCTGTTTCCTGGAAATCACGGCGCGAAAAGAACTGAACCAGGTCGGGGCTTTTGCCGCCAAACGCCGATTCAGGTGCAAGGGTAAAGGCGCGTTTATCGCCCACCGTCAGGCCTAACAGCTGATTCTCCAGCGCGTCAGACAAGCTGCCATCGCCAAGGCGAAACAGCGCGGGTTTCCCATTAGCGCGGGTTGATTCTGCCGTCGAACCGTCTTCCAGTTTCAACGTAAAATGCACCAGCACGGCGCTGTCATGTTTCACCTGTTGAGACATCATACTTATCCTTTGCTCTTTTCCGCTTCTTTAGGTTTTGCCAGAAAACCTTCCAGCACGACCAGCGCTGCACCGACGCAAATAAAGCTGTCAGCCAGATTGAACGTCGCGAAATGCCAGTTGCCGACATAGAAGTCGATAAAGTCGACCACGAAGCCGTGATACAGGCGGTCGAACAAATTACCTAACGCCCCGCCGATAATCATCGCAAACGCGATGTTATTGAGTTTTTGCTTCGCGGTACCGCGGTACATCAGTACCACCAGCGCCACGACGATTGCCAGTGCAATCACAGCAAAGAACCAGCGCTGCCAGCCGCCTTTATCTGCCAGGAAGCTAAACGCTGCCCCGTGGTTTTGCGCATAGAACAGGTTTAAATACGGGATCAGCGGCATGGATTCGCCAAGCTGGAAGTTCCCCATGATGAGGAACTTACTGCCCAGATCCACGATGATGACCACGACCGCCAGCCAGAGCCAGCGGAGTCCGGTGGAACAGATCGATTTACTCATTATGCAAACTTACGCTCTTCGCCGTCGCCGGCAATGTTGGTCACACAGCGGCCACAGAGTTCGCTGTGTTCCGCGTTCTGGCCGACGTCAGTGGTGTAATGCCAGCAGCGCGGGCACTTGTCGCCTTCTGCTTTTGCCAGACCAATTTTCAGGCCTTTGAGCAATTCACTTGGCTGAGCGGATTCGTCAGCTTCTGACAGCGCAGCCACTTTAGCGCCGGAGGTCAGCAGCACGAAGCGCAGTTCATTGCCCAGTGAGCGCAGATCGGCCGCCAGAGCGTCATCGGCATACAGCGTGACCGCCGCTTCCAGAGAACCGCCCAGACGTTTATCGGCACGCGCCTGTTCAATCACTTTGTTCACTTCGCCACGAACTTTCAGCAGCTCATCCCAGAACGCATCGTTCATGGATTCGTTACCGGTCAGGCCAAACAGACCGTCAAACCATTCTTCGGTAAAGACAAATTTCTCACGCTGGCCCGGCAATTCAGCCCAGATTTCATCCGCTGTGAAGGACATGATCGGCGCCATCCAGCGAACCAGTGCTTCGCTGATGTAATACAGCGCGGTCTGGCAGCTGCGACGTGCAACGCTGTCGCTTTTGGCGGTGTACTGGCGATCTTTGATGATATCCAGATAGAAAGAACCCATCTCGATGGAACAGAACTGCATCAGACGCTGAACCACACCGTGGAAATCATAGGCTTCATATGCGGCAATGATCTCTTCTTGTGCAGCTTTTGCGCGGCCAACGGCCCAGCGATCCAGAACGACCATGTCTTCCGGAGCTACGCTGTGCAGCGCCGGATCGAAACCGTTAAGGTTCGCCAGCAGGAAGCGCGCGGTGTTACGGATACGGCGGTAAGAATCCGCGGCACGTTTGAGGATTTCGTCGGACACGGCGATTTCACCGGTGTAATCCGTTGACGCGACCCACAGACGCAGGATGTCGCCACCCAGTTTGTTCATCACGTCCTGAGGCGCGATGGTGTTACCGATGGATTTGGACATTTTGCGACCCTGACCATCCACGGTGAAACCGTGCGTCAGAACTTGTTTGTAAGGCGCTTTGCCTTTCATGGCTGTCGAAATCATCAGTGAAGACATGAACCAGCCGCGATGCTGGTCGGAGCCTTCCAGATAAAGATCCGGGGAATGGCCGTTGAACTCAGGACGCACATCCACAACAGAAGAATGCGTAGAACCGGAGTCGAACCACACGTCCAGCGTATCCGGCACTTTGACGTAATCGGCGGCGTCTGCACCCAAAATATCTTCAGGGTTCAGATCCCACCACGCCTGAATGCCGTCAACTTCAACGCGTTTTGCGACTTCTTCCATCAGCTCAAGGCTGCGCGGATGCAGTTGCTCAGTGTCTTTGTGAACAAACAGAGACATTGGTACGCCCCAGGTACGCTGACGGGAGATACACCAGTCAGGACGGTTAGCGACCATGTTTTCGATACGCGCCTGACCCCAGTCCGGGATCCACTGAACGCCTTTGATCTCTTCCAGTGACTGCTGACGCAGGCCTTTCTGATCCATGCTGATGAACCATTGCGGCGTGGCGCGGAAGATGATTGGCGTTTTGTGACGCCAGCAGCATGGGTAGCTGTGCGTGATTTTCTCAACGTGCAGCAATGCGCCTTTTTCACGCAGCAGTTCGACGATCAAATCATTGGCTTTAAAGACAAACTTGCCGTCCAGCGTCGGGTAAGTTCCCGGCAGGTAACAACCATTCGGGCCAACCGGGTTAGCCACTTCCAGACCGTATTTCTGGCCGATAACAAAGTCATCAGGACCGTGGCCCGGTGCGGTATGAACAGCACCCGTACCTGCGTCGAGCGTAACGTGATCGCCCAAAATAGCCGGAACATCGAAGCCCAGGAACGGGTGTTTGAAGCGCAGCAATTCAAGATCTGCACCTTTGCATTCGCCCAGCACAGACCATTCTGCGATACCGGCGCGTTTCATCACGCTTTCAACCAGATCGGTTGCCAGAATCAGACACTGGCCTTCCACCTGAACCAGCTGATAAGAGAATTCAGGATTCAGGGAAATTGCGCGGTTTGCAGGCATGGTCCACGGCGTGGTGGTCCAGATAACCAGAGAGATCGGGCCATTAAAGGAAGCCGCACCGAATTTCGCTGCCACAGCCGCTGCGTCAGTGGCGTTAAACATCACATCGATAGACGGGGACGTTTTGTCGTAATACTCAACTTCCGCTTCAGCCAGTGAAGAGCCGCAATCGGTACACCAGTGAACAGGTTTCGCACCTTTATGCAGGTGACCGTTACCGATGATTTTGCCCAGTGCACGGATGATGTTGGCTTCAGTTTTGAAGTCCATGGTCAAGTATGGGTGATCCCAGTCGCCCAACACGCCCAGACGGATGAAGTCTTTCTTCTGGCCTTCAACCTGTTCTGCGGCATATTTACGGCACGCTTCGCGGAACTCAGCCGCCGTCACTTTCTCACCCGGCTTGCCGATCAGTTGCTCAACTTTCAGCTCAATCGGCAGACCATGACAATCCCAGCCCGGAACATACGGCGCATCGAAGCCCGCAAGCCCTTTGGACTTGATAATCATGTCTTTAAGAATTTTGTTTACTGAGTGACCAATATGAATGCTGCCGTTCGCATACGGAGGGCCGTCATGCAAAATAAAGGTTTTTTTGCCTTTCTTGGCAGCACGAATAATCCCGTACAGATCCTGGTCATACCAATTTTTCAGCATGTCAGGTTCACGCTTGGCCAGATCGCCACGCATCGGGAACCCTGTTTCCGGCAAATTCAGGGTGTTCTTGTAGTCACTCATAGATTCTCGGTTCCGTTTTTCGGCTGGATTCCAGGCTTTGTTACACGCCTGTCAGTACATGTTTAGCGTGGTGTCTTTAACCCAAAGAATTCCCGGGCCGTCACCTCATCGTTCGCAATTTGTTGCTTCAAAGCATCAAGCGAGGAAAAACGCTGTTCGTTGCGCAATTTCGCGCGAAGCACCACGTCAATGTGGCGCCCGTATAGATCTAATGTGGTGTCGAGAAGGTGCACTTCCAACTGCTTGCGCACACCGCCGACCGTCGGGCGTATACCAATATTGGCTACGCCCGGCAAAGGCTCAGGCCCGAGGCCTAATACGTCCACAGCATAAACACCGCGCACGGGTGAAACCACGCGTTTGAGCGGCACGTTGGCCGTTGGGAAGCCGATGGTACGCCCCAGTTTGTCGCCGTGAACAACGCGGCCGGAGATACTGAACGGATGGCCCAGTAAATTTTCGGCCAGCGCCAGATCGTCATCGCGCAGCGCATCGCGAATTGCAGTGCTGCTGATACGATTGCCGCCTTCGCGGAAGGTTTGTGTGCTGATCACTTCAAAGCCATATTCTTCACCGGCTTTCTGTAACAGCTCAAAATCTCCCAGACGGCGCGCGCCAAAGCGGAAATCATCCCCGACAGTCAGGAATCTGACGCCCAGTTTCTCCACCAGCAATTTAGAGATAAATTCCTGAGCAATATGCGCTGCGAACCGGGGTTCGAAGCGTACGCATAACAGATAATCTACTCCGCACTCGGCCAGATACTTGGCTTTGTCACGCAAACTGGTCAGGCGCGCAGGTGCTTTATCACCGGCGAACAGTTCCAGCGGCTGTGGCTCAAAAATCATTACCATCACCGGCAGCCCCAGACGTTGACCTTCCAGCTTTAGCTGTTTGATCAGGGCCTGATGACCACGGTGTACACCATCAAAATTGCCAATAGTCAGCACACATCCATGATGACGTGCTCGAATATTGTGTATTCCGCGAATTAGCTCCATAGCTGGCTCAAATCCAATGCTGACTCATAAAGATGGAAATCGGCGGATTATACCTTGTACAGCCTCCAAGGTTAACCAGCGATTCACAGGATCACACCATTCTCCCTTGCATACGGCAGATATTGCGGTTCAAATGGACGAGTGGCGATGAAAATCTTTCGTTGCATACAGGGAATGCGTGACTTTTCGCATAAACAAGGCGTTAATGGCCGCAGTGGGCAGTTTGTACACTCTCCTGTCGATTTTTCTCGCGAAAGACTGTATTCCGATGCCGGAAGCTGTTAAAATCCTGCGCCATCACAACGTAACAAGCGACGATTAAAGTTTACGCTTAAAAGCGCCGCTTATTTGCACAAATCCGTTGACAAAAGAAGACCGAAAAGGCATATTCCTCGGCCTTTGAATTGTTCATCAATAGAAAAATATTTGGGAGTTGGCCTTGGCTAATATCAAATCAGCTAAGAAACGCGCCGTACAGTCAGAAAAACGCCGTAAGCACAACGCGAGCCGTCGTTCAATGATGCGTACCTTTATCAAAAAGGTACACGCGGCTATCGCAGCAGGCGACAAAACTGCTGCACAAAATGCATTTAACGAAATGCAACCAATTGTGGACCGTCAGTCTTGCAAAGGCCTGATCCACAAAAACAAAGCAGCGCGTCATAAGTCAAACCTGACTGCGCAAATCAACGCAATGCAATAATCGCATTACGCTGAAATGCTTTGATAAAAAAACCGGCCCAGGCCGGTTTTTTTATATCTGAAATTTGAGTCGTTTCCGTTTTCAGGTAAATAGCGCCGAAAAGTCAGTGTGACAAATCCGCTGTACCGAAGGATGCTGGATCATCCTTTCCGCAAAAATCACGTAATACTCTTCCATGATCCCTTCTACACGCCCGACCTCTTCAATTTTCTCATCCTGAAACTCCGTCGAGGAGTAGATAGCCGGTGCGACAAAAATGGCATCGTTGTTCATTCCGAATGCTTTCATCAGCGCCGCGTCATCGAATTCCCCGAGGATATTGACGTTCAGCCCCTGTGTCGTAAACCAGTTCAGCAATTTACGCCCTAACATCGAACGGCGGCCGGGAATAAGCAGTGGGCGTTGCTCAAGGCAGGCCGGAAAATCTACGCCATCCAGCGGCTTGCAACAAAAGAAGCTGATCGGGCTTTCGCCCAGTTTGACTGAAAATAGCCCTTCCTGCTGGGTAGAATCCACCGGACAATCGGACAAAATCATATCCAGCTTATGCAAACTTAGCTGTTCGAGCAGCATTTCGTGTGTCGATTCAAAACAGCGTAAATGAATTTGCGCATTTTCTGGTACGGCGGCTTCCAGCACACGGCTGACCAGACGTTTAGACAACGCATCCGCAACGCCTACATCAAACAGCAGGCTCGACTCTTTGCGGTAATTCACGATATCCAGCATTTCCTGACTCAGGGTGAACATTTTGTCCGCATAGCGATAGACCAGCTGACCCAGCTCGGAAGGTATCAGCCCGCGCCCTTGCCGCTTAAAAAGTTTACCGCCGAGCCTTTCTTCCAGTGATTTGATCTGGCCGGTGATTGTTTGCGGGGTGAGATACAACGCCTCGGCGGCTCCCACAACAGAACCTGATTTACACACGTGCCAAAAATAATACAAATGGTTGTAGTTAATATGAGGCATGGTTTCATCCTTTTCTGAAGCACGAGATTGCTATCAGGTTGCGCGACTCAGCGCGCAACCTGTCGGTCAATGTTTAACAACTTTCTTTGGCAAAGCACGGCTCAACAGCACATATCCAAGCAGTGCCGAAGCCACTGATCCCATCAGTATGCCCATTTTCGCGTAAGTCAGCAGTGCCGGATCCCGCAGGGCGAAAGCCAGTGAACCAATGAAAATCGACATGGTGAAACCAATGCCGCACAGCACGGAAACGGCTGAAATCTGGCCGAATGAAATCCCTGACGGTAAACGGGTGATGCCCAATTTAAGCGCCACGCTGCTGAACAACATGATGCCCAGCGGTTTACCCAGCAATAAGCCGGCCGCAATCCCCATTGGCAGCAGGGAAAATGCGCCGGAAGCCGTCACGCCCTGCAAAGAAATCCCCGCATTCGCAAAAGCAAAAATGGGCAAAATAAACCAGGCAACGTACGGATGAATTCCGTGCTCCAGGCGGCGTGCCGGTGAAGCCTTATTTTTTTTAGTATTCAGCGGGATCAGAAACCCGAGAACCACGCCCGCCAATGTCGCATGGATACCTGATTTCAGAACGCATACCCAGAAAATTGCACCAATCAGCAGGTAAGGCGTCAGTTTAGTGACCCCGCGCCAGTTAAGGCAGGCCAGCGCGGCGATGCAGACTGCCGACAATCCCAGCGCCATCATCGAAATATCGTGGCTGTAGAACAGCGCGATAATCACGATGGCACCCAGATCATCAATGATGGCCAGTGCCAGCAGGAAAACTTTCAGCCCGGTCGGTACACGTGATCCCAACAGCGCCATAACCCCCAGCGCAAAAGCGATATCCGTTGCAGCCGGGATTGCCCAGCCCTGAAGTGCAATTTCGTCATTGCCGTTGAACAGCAGATAAATCAGCGCCGGAACGATCATACCGCCCAGCGCGGCGATAGCCGGGAACAGCGCCTGCTCGCGATTGGCCAGTGCGCCTTCACACATCTCCCGCTTAACTTCCAGACCAATCATCAGGAAAAACACCGCCATCAGGCCGTCGTTAATCCACAGCAAAAGCGGTTTGTCGATCAGCAATTCAGAGAAGCGCAGCGTGACCGGAATATCTAAAAACGCCTGATAAGCGCCCTGCAACGGGCTGTTTGCCATAACCAGTGCCACAACGGCGGCAATGATGAGCACAATTCCGCCCGCAGCTTCCATACGCAAAAAACGACGAATCAAATTCGACATTCTGACTCTCCTGTTAATTAAGCGTGGCTAAAAACGGGACGCCACAATGGGATGCGCGAATTGTACGCAGTGATTCACTTCGTAAAAACTCGTTTATTTCTGGAGTATACCTCGGTTTTTACGAATTATTTATTGGCCGCTTTCACCGTTTTTTTAAAAAAATCCCATAAAAAAATCCCCGGCGCGAATTGCTGCCGGGGATTTGTCTGGACTATACCGTTCCTGTTTGCAGGAACCGGTTAACGTGTCAGATCATCGAAAAACTTTTTCACGCCGTCCAGAAAGCTTTTAGAGCGCGGGCTATTTTTTTCGCCCGATACGCCACCAAAGCTTTCTTCCAGATCACGCAGCAATTGTTTTTGCTTTTCGCTCAGGCTGACCGGGGTTTCGACTACAACACGGCACATTAAGTCGCCCTGCGCGCCGCCACGTACGGATTTCACACCGCGTCCGCGCATACGGAACATCTTGCCGGTTTGCGTTTCGGCTGGGATCTTCAGGCTCACGCGACCATCAAGCGTAGGAACCTCAATTTCGCCACCCAGTGCAGCCATCGCAAAGTTGATTGGCACTTCGCAGTACAGGTTGTTGCCTTCGCGCTCAAAAATTTTGTGCGCTTTGACCTGAACCTGAACGTACAGATCGCCTGACGGTGCGCCATGCTCACCCGCTTCGCCCTCACCTTCCAGACGAATACGGTCACCGGTGTCTACACCTGCAGGAATTTTCACGGACAGCGTTTTCGAACGTTCTACGCGGCCATGACCGTGACATTTGTTGCACGGATCTTTGATAACTTTACCGCGCCCCTGACAGGTCGGACACGCCTGTTGCACAGTAAAGAAGCCCTGACGCATCTGCACCTGGCCCGCACCGTGACAGGTTGGACAGGTCGTTGGTGAGCTACCCGCTTTCGCGCCGCTGCCGTGGCAAACGTCACATTCATCCAATGTCGGGATGCGGATTTCTTTGGTGACACCACGAACGGCCTCTTCCAGAGTCAGATCCATGTTGTAACGCAGATCTGAACCCCGGCTGGCACGCTGACGGCGACCGCCGCCAAAGATGTCGCCAAAGACGTCACCAAAGATGTCGCTGAAATCTGCACCGCCGCCGCCGTAACCACCGCCACCGCCCATGCCGCCCTGTTCAAAGGCTGCATGACCATACTGGTCATAGGCCGCACGCTTTTGCGCATCGGTCAGAATTTCGTAAGCTTCTTTAATTTCTTTAAATTTGCTTTCAGACTCTTTATCGCCCTGATTACGGTCAGGGTGATGCTTCATTGCCAGGCGCTTGTAGGCCTTTTTGATTTCGCGCTCATCGGCCGTTTTAGAAACGCCCAACAGCTCGTAATAATCTTGCTTCGCCATGCTTTTTCCTGCCCTCAACATGCGTGCACGGGCGTAGAGTTTCCTCGACGCCCGTGCTGGTTTTCAGTAATGAACTCTTACTGTGCCCGCTAAAGGGCGATTATTTCTTGTCTTTAACTTCTTCGAATTCAGCATCAACAACGTCGTCATCTTTCTTCGCGCTGTCATCGCTGCCTTCGGTCTGGCCTTGCTGCTGAGCCATTTCCATCAATTTGCCGGAAACCTGAACCAGCGCCTGGATTTTCGCTTCGATATCAGCCTTGTCTTCACCTTTAGCAGAAACTTCCAGTGCTTTCAGGGCTTCTTCAACCGCAGTTTTGTCTTCAGCTGGCAGTTTGTCGCCGGCTTCTTCCAGTTGCTTACGGGTTCCGTGGATCAGATGGTCCGCCTGGTTGCGGGTCTGAACCAGTTCTTCAAACTTACGGTCGGCTTCAGCATTCGCTTCAGCATCGTTGACCATTTGCTGGATCTCTTCTTCCGTCAGACCAGAAGATGCCTTGATGGTGATCTTCTGCTCACGGCCGGTATTTTTGTCTTTCGCAGACACATGCAGGATACCGTCGGCGTCAAGGTCGAAGGTCACTTCGATCTGTGCCTGACCGCGTGGCGCTGCCTGAATACCGTCCAGGTTGAACTGACCCAGAGATTTGTTATCACTTGAACGTTTACGCTCACCCTGCAACACATGGATGGTTACTGCAGACTGGTTGTCTTCCGCAGTAGAGAACACTTGGCTGTGTTTCGTCGGGATAGTGGTGTTTTTGGTGATGAGCGGAGTCATCACGCTGCCCATGGTTTCGATACCCAGAGACAACGGAGTCACGTCCAGTAACAGAACGTCTTTAACATCACCTGCCAGCACACCACCCTGAACTGCTGCACCGATTGCCACAGCTTCGTCCGGGTTCACGTCTTTACGTGGTTCTTTACCAAAGAATTCAGCAACTTTCTTCTGAACCATTGGCATACGCGTCTGACCACCGACCAGGATCACGTCCTGAACGTCAGATACAGACAGACCTGCGTCTTTCAGAGCCACTTTCAGTGGTTCAATACAACGGTTAACCAGGTCTTCCACCAAAGATTCCAGTTTTGCACGGGTCACTTTGATGTTCATGTGTTTTGGACCGGTTGCATCCGCAGTGATATACGGCAGGTTAACGTCGGTCTGCTGAGCAGAAGACAGTTCAATCTTCGCTTTTTCAGCCGCTTCTTTCAGACGTTGCATTGCCAGCGGATCATTACGCAGATCCATACCTTGTTCTTTCTTGAACTCTTCAACCAGATAGTTGATCAGACGGCTGTCGAAGTCTTCACCACCGAGGTGAGTATCACCGTTGGTTGCCAGAACTTCGAAGGTTTTTTCACCGTCAACTTCGTCGATTTCGATAATTGAGATATCGAAAGTACCACCACCGAGGTCGTATACCGCGATAGTGCGGTTACCGACTTCACGATCCAGGCCGTAAGCCAGTGCCGCTGCGGTCGGTTCGTTGATGATACGTTTGACTTCCAGACCTGCGATACGGCCGGCGTCTTTCGTTGCCTGACGCTGTGCATCGTTGAAGTATGCAGGTACGGTGATAACAGCTTCAGTTACTGGTTCGCCCAGATAATCTTCAGCAGTTTTCTTCATTTTCTTCAACACTTCAGCAGAGATCTGCGGAGGTGCAATTTTCTGACCTTTAATGTCGATCCAGGCGTCGCCGTTGTCGGAGCCTACGATCTGGTAAGGCATGATGCCTTTATCGCGTTGTACTTCTTCATCCTGGAAGCGACGGCCAATCAGGCGTTTGATCGCAAACAAGGTGTTCTGCGGGTTGGTCACTGCCTGACGTTTAGCCGGAGAACCTACCAGAGTCTCGCCATCTGCCGCATAAGCGATGATGGAAGGAGTGGTGCGGTCGCCTTCAGCATTCTCCAGTACACGAGCAGTCGTGCCATCCATGATAGCTACACAAGAGTTGGTGGTGCCCAGGTCGATCCCAATAATTTTACCCATCTAAAACGTCTCCACTTAAATTCATATTCGTTCAGGTTGCTACTGTATATGAGGACGATCTTTTCGATTTCAACAGCCCCATATTACGGTTTTACCGACGGTAACAACTGCGGTTGAGGATAAGATGGGGCCATGACGCTCAGCATCAAGGGGCAAAGTGAAAAAAAATCTTCAATTGCTGTTACGCCAGATCAATGTTTACTGACGCAACCCTCCTTATGATGCCGCGCGCTTCTAAAGATATGCGGCTTTTTTACCCATTTCCCAAGCGTTTCTTCCCCCGATTATCAATTAATAATAATTCTGATACAGAGGATCTATGCAGACCAAAACGTTGGCAAATCCAGGCCCGCTCGGGTTAATGGGATTTGGTATGACTACTATCTTGTTGAATTTACACAACGCAGGATTTTTCCCGCTGACCGCTGTTATTGTCAGCATGGGCATTTTTTATGGTGGTTTGATTCAAATTCTTGCAGGGATGATGGAATTTAAAAAAGGGAATACCTTCGGCACCACGGCGTTTACCTCCTACGGTGCGTTCTGGCTGAGCCTGGTCGGTATTCTGATGCTGCCACGCATGGGCATGGCCGATGCCAGCAGCGAAAGTTTCCTGGGCGCTTATCTGGGCATCTGGGGCGTTTTCACTCTCTTTATGTTTTTTGGCACGTTGAAAGCAAACCGTGGTTTACAGGTCGTTTTCGGCAGCCTGACTATTTTGTTTGCCCTGCTGTGTTTCGGCAACATGACCGGCAATACAGCAGTTCTGCATTTTGCAGGTTTTGAAGGTATCTTCTGTGGCGCCAGCGCGATTTATCTGGCGATGGCCGAAGTGCTCAACGAGCAGTATGGCCGCACCGTTTTGCCGATTGGCGAACCGAAAAGCCACGCTCGCGATGTGAATGCGGTTACGGCATAACGCACGACGTATCAGATGAAAAAGCCCCGATGAACGGGGCTTTTTTTTGCGCCAAAAATGAGTTTAAGAAACTTACTGGCCGGAAGCGGCGCGCTCTGCAAATTTAGCTTCGCGGGCGGTTTCACTGTTCAGATCACGGCTGAGATAAATGCCGGTCAGTAAACCAATCACGGACAATGCCAGCACGTAATAAGCCGGTGCCATAGGTGTCAGACGCATGATAAGCGTCACGAACACCGGCGTCAGGCCACCAAAAATGGCATAAGCCACATTGTAAGAGAAAGAAATCCCGGTAAACCGCACTTCCGCCGGGAAAGCCCGCACCATCACATACGGCACCGCGCCAACCACGCCCACGCTTAAACCGGCCAGCGCGTACATTCCCATCAGCACAGACGGGTCAGCCGCAACCATATGATAAAAAGACCAACTGCAAATACCGAGGAAGAGGCTGCCGATAATAAACGTCTTACTGGCGCCCAGACGATCCACAACACTGCCCGAAATAATGCAGCCGAACATCAGCGCAACAGTGGCGAGGCAGTTTGCCTGCAACGCCGCTGCCGCCGGAATACCAAACTGTTTTTGCAGCCACGTTGGCGTCATCAGAATAACGACTACGATCCCCGCGGACAGCAGCCATGTCATAAGCATCGACACCACGATTTCTTTTTTATGATTCGCGACAACGGCCTTCAGCGGCAATTCTTCGGCCAGCGCTTTGTGGGCTTTCATCTCGATAAAGACCGGCGTTTCCTGCAACCAGCGGCGCAGATACAGGGCGATTAACCCGAAGATCCCACCGATAAAGAAGGGAATGCGCCAGCCATACTGGCTGATCGCGGCAGGCGCCATACTGGTGTTCAGTAAAGTTGCCACAAGAGAACCCAGCAGGATACCCATTGTCAGGCCAGCTGTCAGCGTTCCGCAGGCAAAACCAATACGGTTACGCGGGACGTGTTCCGCCACAAAAACCCAGGCTCCCGGCACTTCGCCGCCGATCGCTGCGCCCTGCAAAATACGCATCAGTAACAGCAATAACGGTGCGGCAATGCCGATCGAAGCGTACGTCGGCAGGAGCCCCATCGCCAGCGTCGGTAACGCCATCAGCAGAATACTCAGGCTGAACATCCGTTTGCGGCCAACCAGATCCCCAAAGTGCGCCATGATAATGCCGCCCAGCGGCCGCGCCAGATAACCGGCGGCAAAAATGCCAAACGTCTGAACCTGACGCAGCCAGTCGGGCATATCAGCCGGGAAGAAAAGGTCGCCAATAACCGCAGCGAAGAAGACGAAAATGATGAAATCGTAGAATTCGAGGGCGCCGCCCAGCGCAGCCAGGGAAAGCGTTTTGAAGTCCTGCCGGTCCAGCCGGCGCGATTGTGCGTGTTGCATAAGAGTCCGTGTGACGCCAGAGTGAAAATGGAAACGGTTTTTGCCGCTTTTTGTAAAGTAATTATTACTATAGCGGCAAATATTTTTCACACCAGAGCGCCTGAATCTTATTTCAAAAACAAAGCGTATTCAGTTTTTTGTGTCGCGACGGGCACTTTTTGGACGAAATGCTGCTACCACATGGTCGTGCGTTTCAATATACGGCCCGTCGAGCAACTGGATGCAGTAAGGCACGCTGGCGAAAATACCGGAAACGATCACTTTGCCTTCCGCGTCTTTCAGCCCTTCCAGCGTTTCCTGAATAGATTTGGGTTGTCCCGGTAAGTTGAGGATCAGCGCCTGTTTGCGGATCACGCCGACCTGACGCGATAAAATTGCCGTCGGGACAAAGTGCAGGCTGATCTGACGCATCTGTTCACCAAAGCCCGGCATCTCACGATCGGCGATGGCCAGCGTGGCGTCCGGTGTCACATCACGGCGCGCCGGGCCGGTTCCGCCGGTAGTCAGCACCAGATGACAGCCGCTTTCATCGACCAGCTCGCTGATCGCCTGTTCAATCAGAGGTTGTTCATCCGGAATAAGCCGGGTTTCGAGCTTAAAGGGCGTGATGAGCGCTTTCTCCAGCCATTCTTCCAGCGCCGGAATACCTTTGTCCTGATACACCCCACCCGACGCACGGTCTGACACCGATACCAGACCAATTCGCAATTTATCCATGCCATTTCTCCGTGACAAAATCTGCTTTCAATAAGCCTCATTATATCGATAACGGCACGGGGTTTTATCGCAGACACAAAAAAAGCGGCTGATTAGCCGCTTTTTGTCGAAACTGAGTGCTAATTACAGCAGGTCAGAAATCATTTTTTCCAGTTTGCCCTGATCGATTGCAAACTTACGGATGCCATCTGCCAGTTTGTCGATCGCCATTGGATCCTGGTTGTGGTCCCAGTAGAACTGAGCTTCAGTCAGTGGCGCAGGGCGTGGCTTGGTTTCGCCGGAGAAGGACAGTTTGCGTTCCAGCGGACCTTCGCTTTCAGCCAGCTCTTTCAGCAGCGCAGGGGCGATAGTCAGACGGTCACAGCCAGCCAGTTCGATGATTTCGCCGATGTTACGGAAGCTTGCGCCCATCACGACAGTTTCGTAGCCGTGTTGTTTGTAGTATTCGTAGATTTCGGTCACAGACACAACGCCCGGATCTTCATTCGGCGCGAACTCTTTTTTGTCGCCGTTGGCTTTGTACCAGTCGAGGATACGGCCAACGAATGGAGAAATCAGGAACACACCGGCTTCTGCACATGCACGTGCCTGAGCGAAGGAGAACAGCAGCGTCAGGTTACAGTTGATGCCTTCTTTTTCCAGTTTTTCCGCTGCGCGGATACCCTGCCAGGTAGAAGCCAATTTGATCAGGATACGGTCATTACTGATGCCCGCATCGTTGTACAGTTTGATCAGGCGTTTCGCTTTTGCCACGCTCGCGTCTGTGTCGTAAGACAGACGTGCGTCAACTTCAGTTGAAATACGGCCCGGGACAAGTTTCAGGATTTCCAGACCGATGTTCACTGCCAGTTTGTCAGCTGCATCAGTAATCTGCTGATCGTGATCGCTGCTCTGGTCACGTGCCCAGGCGATTGCTTCGTCGATCAGTTTACGGTATTCAGGAATTTGCGCAGCGCTGAGGATCAGTGACGGGTTAGTGGTCGCATCCTGCGGCTGGTACAACTTCATTGCCGCGATATCTCCGGTGTCAGCAACAACCTGAGTCATTTGGCGTAGGGAAGTCAGTTTATCGGTCATTTTGGCATATCTCATCGTTTGGACGTTTTCGTATAGGCATTTTCATGCCTTGCCTTTGGCTGATGATAACATGCAAAAAGCCACGCGCAAGGCGCTTATCACGGCATGCTCGGCTACGAACATCTATGGATTTCTCACCTTCCAAAACACACAAAATCAGCCAATTTGCATATGTCCCCGTTTCAATAAAAAAGGTATGTTAGCCAACCAAAGTGGTCATAGCCCTCAGAGCGAACAACTAAAAAAATGAAGGGTTTATCAACCAAGGATAATTCATGAATGATCTGCTGGATTTTTTTGACACCATTCTCTGGAGTTCCATCCTGATTTACCTGCTGTTTGGCACCGGCATTTACCTCACCATGCGCCTGAGTTTCATCCAGTTCCGTCGTTTCAGACATCTGTTTTCCCCTGCCCTTTTTACGACTGGCCGCGATCCACGAGGAATGTCACCCTGGGGCTCGCTGTGCCTGAGTTTATCCTCACGTATTGGTACCGGTAACCTGACCGGCGTGGCGATAGCCATTACCCTCGGAGGACCCGGCGCGATTTTCTGGATGTGGGTCATCGCCGTTTTCAGCATGGCAACGGCCCTGATTGAAAACACGCTGGCACAGATATACAAAGGCGCGGGCGAACGCGGTAAATTTCGCGGCGGACCGGCAGATTACATGGAGAAAGGGCTGGGCATGCGCTGGATGGGCATTCTGTTTTCCTTCCTGATGGTTGTCTCCTGCGGCTTTGTTTTCAGTGCGTTACAGGCTAATTCCATTGCTCAGGCCTCCTTTCATTTGCTACATGTTCCCCATCTGACCACCGCCGCTATTCTGGCTACGATGACCGCTCTGCTGATTTTTGGCGGTATACGTTCTGTTATCTGGCTGTCCAAATGGATGGTTCCGCTGACGGCCATTGCGTACCTGCTGCTGGCGATCTGGGTCATCGGTCATAACATCGAAAAATTGCCGCAGGTGATTGCGCTGGTCTTCAAAAGCGCTTTCGGCTTACAGGAAGCGGCCTCCGGCGCTCTGGCTTATGGCGTCACGCAGGCCATCACTCAGGGAATGCAGCGCGGCGTTTTTGCGAGCGAAGCGGGCGTCGGTTCGTCACCAAACGCGGCGGCGATGGCGTCGGTCACCCACCCCGCCACCATGGGCTTCAACCAGATGTTTGCCGTCTTTATCGATACCGTGGTGATTTGCACCGCCACGGCGCTGATTGTGCTGACGTCAGGCGTGCTTGATCATCCGGACGCGCCTTTTGGTATCCGCTTATTACAGCAGGCCATCACGCCCGCAACGGGCGGGTGGAGCCACATCGCACTGGCCGTGCTGGTGTTTTCCTTCGCCTTTACTTCTATCTCAGGCAACTACGCGTATGCGGAAAACAATCTGAGTTTCGTTCACCGCGCCGCGCCGTATAAATTGCTGATTTTCCGCCTGATGGTCATCGGGATGGTGTTCTGCGGCTGTCTGATGGAACTGCATATCGTCTGGAAACTGGCGGATATCTTCATGGCGCTGATGGCAATACTGAACCTGACCGCACTGCTGCTGCTTTCGGGCGTGGCGGTCAAAGTGGTGAAAGACTACGAACGCCAGCAACGTATGGGGAAAATACCGGTGTTTAATCCCGACCATTTCCCGGAATTACGCGACCAGCTGGAGCCGGGAATTTGGGATAAAAAAACGTCCCGGCGTTGACAGTTAAGCTTTTACCTATCGATATCATGGCTCCCCCGCGGCGGCTTTTTTGCTACAGTAGTGCAACGAAAAAATCCCAAATTTAAAGCGTCACTGACCAACGGACGAGACCATGCTGACCATTATTTCACCTGCCAAAACGCTCGATTACGAAAGCCCGCTTGCGACAACGCGCTATACCCAACCTGAGTTGCTGGATAAATCGGCTCAGTTGATCACCGTGGCGCGTAAAATGTCGCCTGCGCAGATCTCTTCACTGATGGGGATCAGCGATAAACTGGCCCACCTGAACGCCGAACGCTTCAATGACTGGCAGCCGGATTTCACGCCGAAAAACGCCCGTCAGGCGCTTCTGGCCTTTAAAGGTGACGTGTATACCGGCCTGCAGGCGGAAGATTTCAGCGAGAAAGATTTCGATTTTGCCCAAAAACATCTGCGCATGTTGTCCGGTTTATACGGCCTGCTGCGTCCGCTGGATTTGATGATGCCGTATCGTCTTGAAATGGGTATCCGTCTGGAAAACCCGCAGGGCATGAATCTGTATGCTTTTTGGGGCGATTTACTGACTGAGAAACTCAACCTGTTGCTCAGCGAACAAAAAAGCAAAGTGCTGGTAAATCTGGCATCCGGTGAATACTTCAAAGCGGTAAAACCTAAACTGCTGAATGGCGAAATCATAAAGCCGGTATTCCTCGATGAGAAAAACGGCAAATACAAAGTCATCAGCTTCTATGCCAAAAAAGCACGTGGCCTGATGAGCCGCTTCATTATCAAAGAGCGTCTGGATAAGCCGAAACAACTTCAGGATTTCAATCTGGAAGGTTACGAATTTGATGAATCACGTTCACAGGGCAATGAACTGGTATTTACCCGCCCTGAACGCTGAGTTTACTGAGTCGTAAGCATAAAAAAGCCCTCACGAAGAGGGCTTTTGCATTTGTGAATCAGCGTATTTATTCAGGCAGCGCCATCAGGAATGCACGCATTTCGCTGAAGTCAGCCGGGAGATTGTGCGACAACAATGGCAGGTCTGCACGATCTGCCAGTTCTTTCGGCAAACCGATGTCCTGATCCAAAATCGCTTCCACGCTCTCTTTGAATTTTGCCGGATGCGCGGTGCCGATGAACAGGCCGAATTCGCCCGGTTGCAACTGGTCACGCAGTACCCGGTAAGCAATCGCCGCGTGAGGTTCAGAGATATATCCGATATTCGCCAGCTCGCGCATCGCGTCTTCGGTGGTGTCGTCACTGACCGCGCCGAAGCCCAGATCTTTCAGCTGCCAGGTTTTACGGCGATACAGTTCTTCCACGCGCGGCCAGTTGTTTGGCTGGCTGACGTCCATGGCGTTCGACAATGTCGCAACGGTTTTCTTCGGTTCCCATTCGCCATTGCTCAGGAAACGCGGCACGGTGTCATTGGCGTTGGTGGCAGCTATAAAACGCTTCACCGGCAGACCGAGAGATTTCGCCAGCAAACCGGCAGTCAGATCACCAAAGTTACCGCTTGGTACAGAAACTACCAGCTGATTACGGGCTTCCTGAGGCAGTTGTGCCACGGCTTCGAAGTAATAGCAAATCTGCGCCAGCAGACGGCTGATGTTGATGGAGTTCGCGGAATTGAGCTTCAGGGCATGTTTCAGTTCTTCATCATCAAATGCCTGCTTGACCAGCGCCTGACAGGCATCGAAATCGCCATCGATAGCCACGGTGTGAATATTGCCACCGAGAGTACAGAACAATTTTTCCTGAAGCGGGCTGATTTTGCCGCGCGGATAGAGGATCACTACACGAACGTTTTTCAGACCGTGGAAAGCGTGCGCCACAGCAGCACCGGTATCACCGGATGTTGCGGTCAGGATCGTGACCGGCTGATCGCCAGAAACCTGCGTCAGGATCTGCGCCATGAATCGGCCACCGAAATCTTTAAATGCCAGGGTCGGGCCGTGGAACAGCTCCAGACAGGCAATATCGTCTTCCACTTTTGCGACAGGCGCCGGGAAGGCAAACGCGTTTTTCACGCGCTGATGCAATTCATCTTCAGGAATTTCATCGCCGATGAAAGCAGAAAGAATGCGCGTGCTGCGGGTGACGAAATCCAGATCCAGCAGGCGGTCAATTTCAGTCAGCTCAAACTCCGGCAGGTCGAGCGGGAAGAATAATCCCTGTTGTTTGCCCAGACCTTGTTTGACGGCCTGCGCAAAACTCACTTGCTCGTTGTGATCCTTCAGGTTGTACAGTTTCATTAGTTATCCCAGTCGATTATCGAGTTATCCCAATACCCGCGCGCCAGCGGTATCCAGACGACAAATATGAACAAAGCCTTCGTCATTTTGCAGATAGTGTGTCTGCAACCAGTCGGCCATACGTTTCGCCGTTGCGCTGTCATTGCAGACGGCAAACAGCGTCGGGCCGGAACCGGAAATCCCGCAAGCCAGCGCACCGATTTCTTCGGCCGCGCTGCGTGCTTCGGCAAAACCCGGCAGAAGACGTGTGCGGTAGGGTTCGGCGATCACATCTTTCATCAGCTTCGCGGCCAGCGCCGGCTGCTGTGTGTGGCACGCATGAATAAAGCCCGCCAGATAACGCCCGTGGCTGATGCAATCCTGGCGGCGATACTGCGCCGGTAAAATCGCGCGCGCTTCCGCCGTCGATACTTTGATGCCCGGATACGCCATCACCCACAGCCAGTCGTCAAAACTTGGCACGTTCTGGCTGATGATATCCAGCTCTTCGAGCATCAGCTGGATGCCACCCAAATAGCATGGTGCGACGTTATCAAAGTGCACACTGCCAGAAATTCGCCCTTCCAGCTCGCCCATCAGCTCCAGCATTTTGTTGTCGCTGAGCGGCTTGCCGCAGAATTCGTTCATTGCCATCAGACCGGCAACCACCGAACAGGCACTGGAACCTAATCCGGAGCCGATCGGCATATTTTTTTCAAGCGTCATAGCCACCGGCACATCTTTGCCGATTTCCTGACAGAAACGCTGCCAGCACTGATAAACGATATTGTCTTCCATCCGGTCAGGCAGTTTGGAAACAAACTTGCCTTCGTTTTTCAGGCTGAATTTTGTGGCGGCTTCTACCGATACGCAATCACCCAGAAGCGTGCCATCCACCGGAGACACTGCGGCGCCCAGAACGTCAAAACCTACGCTGACGTTCCCAATTGAAGCCGGGGCATACACCTTAACCATATTAAACTCCTAACTTCCATGACAGCGTTCTCAAAAGATCGGCAAACACACCCGCCGCCGTCACATCATTACCGGCACCATAACCGCGCAACACCAGCGGTAACGGCTGATAATAGCGGCTGTAAAACGCCAGCGCATTCTCACCATTTTTTACTTTATAAAGCGGGTCATTACCATCGACAGCGTCAATTTTTACCTTGCAGCGCCCTTCTTCGATAGCGCCGACGTAGCGCAATACTTTACCCGCTGCCGTCGCATCCGCAACGCGCTGAGCAAATTCGGCGTCCAGTCCCGGCAGTCGTGCCACAAATTCATTTACGTTGCCCGAGGAATCAAACGATGCAGGCAAAACAGATTCCACATCGATATCCGATAATTCCAGCTTATAACCGGCTTCACGCGCCAGAATAAGTAACTTACGGGCGACGTCCATACCCGACAGATCATCACGCGGATCCGGCTCGGTGTAGCCCATCTCGCGCGCCTGCAAGGTGGCGGCAGACAGTGACATGCCTTCGTCCAGCTTACCGAAAATGAAGGACAGCGATCCGGAGAGGATCCCGGAGAAACGCAGCAGTTCATCGCCCGCATTCAGCAGGTTTTGCAGATTCTCGATAACCGGCAAACCGGCGCCGACGTTGGTGTCGTACAGGAATTTGCGACGCGAACCATCTGCCGCTTTACGCAGTTGATGGTAATAATTCATCGATGAGGTATTGGCCTTTTTGTTCGGCGTGACGACGTGGAAACCATCGGCCAGGAAATCGGCATATTGGTCCGCCACTTCCTGGCTGGAAGTACAGTCAACAATCACCGGGTTCAGCAGATGGTATTCCTTCACCAGGCGGATCAGACGGCCCAGATTCAGAGGCTCTTTCGCCGCGCCCAGTTCGTCCTGCCAGGTATCCAGCGGAATGCCGTGAACGTTGGTGAGCAACGCGCGGGAATTGGCAATACCGCAAACGCGCAGATCGATATGTTTGGTTTTCAGCCAGGCCTGCTGACGGCGGATCTGTTCGATCAACGCCCCGCCCACACCGCCGACACCAATCAGAAAGACTTCGATAACCTGATCGGTGTTGAACAACATCTGGTGGCTGACGCGGACACCGGTAGTGGCATCTTCGTTATTCACTACAACGGAAATGGAACGCTCAGAAGAACCCTGCGCGATGGCGACGATATTGATATTGGCGCGCGCCAGTGCGGAGAAGAATTTCGCCGAGATTCCGCGCAGTGTACGCATGCCGTCGCCGACCACAGAAATCACGGCCAGTTTTTCCATAACGTCCAGCGGCTCAAGCAGACCATCTTTCAGCTCAAGATAGAACTCATCTTCCAGCGCCTTGCGTGCGCGAACCAGCTCACTTTGCGGCACGCAGAAGCTGATGCTGTATTCAGACGAAGACTGGGTGATCAGCACAACGGAAATCCCGGAGCGCGACATCACTGCAAAAACGCGCGCCGCCATGCCGATCATCCCTTTCATTCCGGGGCCGGAAACGTTGATCATCGCCATGTTATTCAGATTGGTGATGCCTTTTACCGGCGTGCTGTCATCAAGACTTTCACTGCCGATCAGGGTTCCCGGCGCCTGCGGGTTAGTGGTGTTTTTAATCAGGCAAGGGATCTGGAACTGGGCAATCGGCAGGATGGTACGCGGGTGAAGGACTTTCGCGCCAAAATACGAAAGCTCCATGGCTTCCTGATAGGACATCGATTTCAGCAAGCGGGCATCGGGCACAGTGCGCGGGTCGCAGGTATAAACGCCGTCGACGTCAGTCCAGATTTCACAGCAGTCAGCGCGCAAACAGGCGGCCAGTACGGCGGCTGAATAGTCGGAACCGTTGCGGCCCAGCACCACCAGTTCGCCTTTTTCGTTACCGGCAGTGAAACCGGCCATCAGCACAATGTGATCGGCAGGAATGGCGCTGGCGGCAATACGGCGGGTGGATTCGTTGATATCGACAGTGGATTCAAGATAGTGGCCCTGAGCCAGCAGCTTTTCGACAGGATTAATGACGGTGACGCCAAACCCTTTCGCGATGAAAACGGCCTCCATAATGGCGATAGAGAGCTTTTCGCCACGACAGATAATTGAGGCGTTCACGCTGTCCGGGCATTGCCCCAGCAGCGCGATGCCGTGCAGTAACTGTTTAAGCTGAGCGAATTCCTGATCAACAAACGCTTTCACTTTCGGCAAATCAAAGCCCGGTTGCTGTGCTGCCAGACCGGTAATCAACTGACCAAAAATGTTTTCTGCGTCGCTCAAGATGGTCTTGATGTCTTGTCCGGCGACAGTCCGTTCAATCATGGCAACCAGATAGTTGGTAATTTTGGCAGGCGCGGATAATACCGTCGCGACCTGTCCCTGACGCGCATTGCTTTCCATAATGTCCGCAACCCGCAAGAAGCGTTCTGCGTTTGCTACCGAGGTCCCGCCAAATTTCAACACTCGCATTTCTGGTTCTCTCCTGAAGCTCTCGTTTAAATGTAAAAAAAAAGCCCGCACTGTTTAGGTGCGGGCTTTTTTTCTTTTTCCTGTACGCGTCAGCCCGCCCCGTTACCTGTGGTATCGGTGGTGGTAATAATTGTTGTGTTCAGGCTGATGATTCGCATTTTATTTTGCTGTCTGTCTTTAGGTTTGTACTCTGTCTGCCTCTATTAGCTAAAGCATAAGGCGCAATAAGTCAATTTTTTTCTGTTTTTGCCCGGTTAATCACGGACAGAATCAAATGGATAATGAGCTGCCATTAAAAACATTTTCAGTGTTATCCGCAGGTCTGTTTCCTTCACACCGAAGATCACACCAGTGAAGCGGGTATTCCCGTCAGATCATTGGGTCAGCTTTTTTTCGATGTCATGCAGCAATGTGTGCAGCATTGCGGCGTCGCGCTGCTGCAAAAGACCGAGCCTCTGATGCAGCCAGTCGGACAGTTTCTGGTCGTCTCCGGCACCGACATTTTCCAGTAAACGATCCACTCTTCCACGCAGCGCAGACAACTGTCCTCCCTGCGCATTTTCCGCTTTCGCCGACGTCACC
The DNA here is from genome assembly GCF_017655185.1 of Rahnella sp. ChDrAdgB13. Classification (NCBI taxonomy): domain Bacteria; kingdom Pseudomonadati; phylum Pseudomonadota; class Gammaproteobacteria; order Enterobacterales; family Yersiniaceae; genus Rahnella; species Rahnella sp. ChDrAdgB13. Next base: position 201,636 of record NZ_JAEMGT010000003.1, read on the forward strand.
TGATTCAGCGCTGACAGCTGATAGCAGAAAACCATCACCGCCTGGCCCAGATTCAGCGACGGGTAATCCGCCACCATCGGGACACCGGTCAGAACATCGGCAAGTTCCAGCTCTTCATTCGTCAGCCCGGAATCTTCGCGCCCGAACACCAGCGCCGCGTGGTTTATCCAGTCGCTCTTCTCTTCGAGCTGAACCTGCAATTCCTGCGGCGTGCAGTAATAGTGAAAACGCGCGCGGCTGCGTGCGGTGGTGGCAACGGTAAAATCAATGTCGGCCAGCGCTTCGGCGAGCGTATTGAAATGCAGCGCATTTTGCAGGATTTCCTGCGAACCGTGCGCAACCCAGCCGGCTTCCGGTTTGAGATGCGCCTCGCTGTCTACAATGCGCAATGACGCGAAGCCCATCGTTTTCATTGCCCGGGCAGCCGCACCGACATTTTCCGGGCGGGCCGGAGAAACTAAAATAATATGAAGTTGCATGTCGCGCCCCTGCAAAGAGTGAATGAAATTGCCGCCTGTTTTACAGCGATGAAATTTTATCCGATTCCAAAACTATTCATCGCTTATATTCTTCACAAGAACTTAACAGTCGGCTCAATATATTCTTTTATTTTATCGGAAAAGCTTACCCGATACGAAAAAAAGGTGCTGGTGCGGTTAAGCCGACTTTAAAGAAAAATTTATCATTATTTTTCATAAAGATATATAATAAGAATACATACAGATTTTGCATTTATCTTTCGTTGCTTGATGAATTGCTGAATCGTGTACAATAAAGGCCGAAATGTGACTCAAGCGTGCATTCTTGTAAGTGTTTTTCACTGTTCTGTTACCGTGCTACAATTGAACTTGATATATGTCAACAAACCGTAATTTTGTTGGGTGGTAATTTCGGCACTCGCTGTTATATTGCTGTTAATAGGGTTAGGATGTTCGCCGCTTTAGAACCCCGTGGAACTGCAGAAAGTGGAATCCCTGACCGAGCTTGCGATGTTGTTGCCGTTGATGGAAATTGCATCGAGAACGCGTTTACGTACTTTAGTCATGTAACGAGTGAGATGGCCAATAAGGCATCAAAATTCATCGGGATAACAAGGACTTCTGTACTCCTATTTTCTATTTGTTGGCAATCTTAGGTAGCAATCATGCAGACCCCTCACATTCTGATCGTCGAAGACGAGTTAGTGACACGTAATACGTTAAAGAGCATTTTTGAAGCAGAAGGCTACATGGTGCATGAAGCCAATGATGGCGCTGAAATGCACCACATTCTGTCCGAAAATGACATCAATCTGGTTATCATGGATATCAACCTGCCAGGCAAAAATGGCCTGCTGCTGGCACGCGAATTACGCGAACAAGCCAGCGTTGCACTGATGTTCCTGACGGGCCGCGACAACGAAGTCGACAAAATTCTGGGGCTGGAAATCGGCGCTGATGATTACATCACTAAGCCATTCAACCCGCGCGAACTGACTATCCGCGCACGCAATCTGTTATCCCGTACGATGAACCTGGGCACGACCGGTGAAGAACGTCGTCTGGTCGAAAGCTACAAATTCAATGGTTGGGAACTGGACATCAACAGCCGTTCACTGATCAGCCCGCAGGGCGAACAATACAAGTTACCGCGCAGCGAATTCCGCGCGATGCTGCACTTCTGCGAAAACCCGGGCAAAATCCAAACCCGTGGCGACCTGCTAAAGAAAATGACCGGTCGCGAGCTGAAGCCGCATGACCGTACTGTTGACGTCACCATTCGCCGCATCCGTAAACATTTCGAAGCGACGCCAGATACTCCGGAAATCATCGCGACCATTCATGGCGAAGGCTACCGTTTTTGTGGTGATCTGGAAGACTAATACAGAAGGTTGCCAACCGCTCTGTAGATGATGCAGCAAAACGTTAAAGGCCAGCGAAAGCTGGCCTTTTGTTTGAGTTCTGCTTTGAACATCCTCAAAAACTTACGGCGTCGTATGCGCCCACGGAATGATCGGAACAGCGCTCAGCGCATTTTTAGGTGAGCCATCGACGACTTTGTCTGAGTAACTCAGATAGATAAGCGCGTTACGTTTTTCATCGTAAAAGCGAACAACCTGAAGCTTTTTAAACACCAGTGACGTCCTTTTCTGAAAGACTACAGTTCCCTTGTCTTTGCCTTGTTTAATCTTATCGCTCAGTTCGATGGGGCCGACCTGCTGGCAGGAAATCGCCGCATCAGACGTGTCTTCTGCCAACCCTAATCCGCCTTTAATCCCGCCGGTTTTCGCGCGACTGATATAACACGTTACATTTTTAATATCAGGATCATCAAAGGCCTCGACGACGATTTTATGGTCCGGTCCGAACAATTTGAAGACCGTATCGACCGACCCGACTTCCTCGGCATGCGCTGCCCCGGAACAAATAACAAACATCCCAAATACAAAAATCCAACACTTTTTCATTAAGTTACTCCACGTCATGAGCATGACGTTGTTTTCTAAAGAAACCCCATTCGGAAAGCGTGCATTCACAGTTTCTGAATGAAATACTCTGTAACACCTGCAAATAGCACAGATAGCCAAAAAATTCTTAGGAAGTCTTATCAGTAAAAAGTTGCTATTATGCGCGCAACATTCTGTGAATTATCTTAGCTCAACGAGGACGATCTATGGATCAAGCAGGAATCATTCGTGACCTTCTTAGCTGGTTAGAAACCCATTTAGACCAGCCCTTGTCACTCGACAATGTCGCAGCCAAGGCCGGCTATTCCAAGTGGCACCTGCAGCGGATGTTTAAAGATGTCACAAACAATGCAATCGGTGCTTATATTCGCGCGCGTCGTCTTTCTAAAGCCGCCGTCGCTTTACGCCTCACCAGTCGCCCCATTTTAGATATCGCCCTTCAGTACCGTTTTGACTCTCAACAAACGTTTACACGGGCATTCAAAAAGCAATTTGCTCAAACTCCGGCGCTGTACCGCCGTGCTGAAGACTGGCATTCTTTCGGGATCTGCCCGCCAATTCGCCTGGGTGCGTTTATTCTGCCTCAGCCGGAATATATCGCGCTGCCTGAACAGCATCTGATCGGTATGACGCAAAGTTACGCCTGTACCCTGGAACAAATCACCACGTACCGTAACGAAATGCGCCGCCATTTCTGGCGTCAATATATTGGTGAAGCGAAAACGCTGCCACCGATACTTTATGGCCTGCACCATTCGCGTCCAAGCCAGGAAAAAGATGACGAACAGGAAGTCCTTTACACGACCGCGCTTGAGCCTGGGCATCTGCCGGAAAATGTTGAAGGTCAGCCGATTGTGTTGCAGGAAGGTGAATATGCCATGTTCCACTACAATGGCACGCCTGAGCATTTGCAGGAGTTTATTCTGACGTTGTACAGCACCTGCCTGCCAACGCTGAAACTGACCCGCAGAAAGGGACAGGATATCGAACGCTTCTACACTAATGGCCGTGCTCCCGGCACTGCACCATTAGAAATACAGTGTGATTACCTGATCCCAATCCGCCGCTAACGCCTCCAGGCGTTAGCGTTGTAACTCGTCTAACGCGGGCAGATCCAGATGTGATACATCGCCCGCCGTTTCCACAATCCAGCCATTCGCCAGCCACGCACTTTGCTGATGATCCACGCGCGACAATGAACAGTTACGCAGACGAAGACGACGTTCCGCATATGCAGGCAATCCCAGAATCGTACTGATCAGACATCCCAGCGCAATGCCGTGGCTGACCAGCAGAGGTTTGCTGCCCGGCGGCAGTTGCAGACAGCTATCGAGCGCAGCACGCATACGCGCCGCCAGCTCCGTCATGGTTTCGCCTTCCGGAATACGCCCTTGCGGTGAGCCATCAACCATCTGCTTACGCCAGATTTCTTCCTGCCCGGTCAGGCCATCCAGAACGCGCTCTTCCAGCACGCCCATATGCAACTCGCGCAGACGCGGCTCATTGATCACTTCACAGCCGCAAGCATCAGCGATAATCTGCGCGGTGTGACGGGTACGCCCTAAATCACTGGTGATAACGTGAGTGATCCCTTCGTTGCGCACGCGCTCAGCAACCTGACGGGCCTGATAAAGACCTTTAGCCGTCAGAGGGCTGTCTGACTGCCCCTGAATACGACGCGCTGCGTTCCATTCTGTTTCGCCGTGACGGACGAGATATACCTGTAACATGTGTGTTTTCCGTTATACTGCGTGAAATTTGCTAAAGGATGCCAGAACTCTATGTACCATGTTGTCGCTGCAACCACTAACCCGGCAAAGATCAAAGCTATCGCCATGGCTTTTGAAGACATTTTCGGCGCTGAGGCGTTTCGCATTGAAGGCGTTGACGTCGATAGTGGTGTTCCAAATCAGCCCATCGGCAGTAATGAAACCCGTACCGGTGCGCGTCATCGCGTCATTGGTGCGCGTCAGGTTCGCCCGGAAGCGGACTTCTGGGTCGGCGTGGAAGCCGGTATCGAAGACAATATGACGTTCGCCTGGATGGTGATTGAGAATATGCACCAGCGCGGCGAATCCCGTTCTGCGAGCCTGATGTTACCTGAAATTATTTTACAGGGAATCAATCAGGGCAGCGAATTGGGAGATGAGATGGAGAAGCTGACCGGTATTGCGGAAGTTAAACGTAAAGGCGGCGCGATTGGCATTTTTACGGCGGGTAAACTGACGCGCACCAGCGTTTATCATCAGGCGCTGGTTCTGGCTTTAGCGCCGTTCCATAATCCGGTGTATCAGACTCGCGCGCAGACGCACTGAGTTTTGAAACCTGAAATTAAAACGAAAACGGACGCATCAGTCGTCCGTTTTTTCTGACAGTAACTGCTCTCCTAACCATTCCTTCAGTTCCGCCGGTGCCGTTTTCAGGCCGTTGGAACCCCGGGTTATCGTCGCGATACCGGCACCCAGCTGGCTTTTCAACTCCCGCTGGCTCATTTCTCCCCGCATCAGTTCCTGAATAATGCGCACCCGCGTCCCCAGCGCCGCTCGTTCGTCGGGCGTCAGAAGCAGTTGCAACAAATCCTGATGCAGATTTTCAGCAAAAGATTGCTGTAGCAGTGCCAGAAAGCACTGCCAGTCCTCATTGCCTTGTTGGGAAAGAGCAGGGTCAGTGAGTGTTCGTTGCGTCATGTGAGGGCTGCCATACTATTGAACTAGTACAGCAGCTTAACATAAACGCCCGAAAATCAGTAACGCCTCTGCCATTCGGCATCCGTCAAAATTTTGGCCGGTTGATGTAAAAAATAGCGATAAAACGCATCATATGCCAACACATTTTTAACATATCGGCGCGTTTCAGAGAAAGGGATACTTTCGATAAATGCGACGGAGTCCACCCTGCCCGCGCTGGTTCCCAGCCAGGTGTTCACACGCGACGGACCGGCGTTATAGGCGGCGCTGGATAAAATACGGTTGCGGCCAAACATCTGGTAGACGTATTCAAGATAGCTGGTGCCGATGGTGATATTCATCTGCGGATCCAGCAACTGCGCCGGATTGCTGTAACCCTGCAAACCGAACATATCCACCGTATGCTGCGCCGTCGCAGGCATAACCTGCATCAGGCCCGCCGCGCCCACCGGAGAACGCGCTTTCGGATTCCATGCACTTTCCTGACGGGCAATCGCCATCGCGTAACTTTGGGTAATGCCTTTATCATTGGTCGCACGGCGGAATTCATCCGGCCATGCCAGCGGGAAACGTTCTTCGAGATAATCCCACAGCTTGCCGGTTATCGTGGCCTGTACGCTCAGGTCCGGCCATTTTTGCTCGAAGGCATAACGCGCCAGCGCGGATTGCTGCACTGTACTGCGGCTGCTCACCAGATAGCTCCATTCGGTGCGCGCCAGATTGTCCATCTGCCAGTACATCAGTTCACGTACACGGGCCACTTCCGGCAATGCCGCTATGCTGGCATCCGGTTTTGTCGCCACAGAAATCTGCATCGGATACGCGACATTCAGCTTTTGCGCCGCCGCCATCGGATAGAAACCGCGCCCCTGCATTAATGTGCGCAGCATGGCTTCACCCTGCGAGCGTTGCCCTTTGTCGATCATGACCGACGCACGCCAGTATTGCCATTCGTCCTGCTGCAAAGCGTCCGAAGGCAAACGCTCCAGCCACTGACTCAACCCCTGACGGTCACCGGCGGCCAGCGCCATACGGATGCGACGTTCAACCAGCGGGGTGGAATGGCTGCGCAGAATCACGTTATCGCGCCATGCGGCCTGTTCCGGCGTGGCATCGCTACCCATATAACGCCAGGCAACGGCTTCTTCCAGTTCCAGACGATCGCTGTCACTCATCTTCTGCAAACGCGCCAGAACCGGGATCATCGAACGCGCGTTTTCCGAATCATCGCGGGCAATGCGGGCGAACGTAATGCTGGTGGCGTTACGGGTGAAATCGGTCGGCCCTACGTTACGCGCAAAGCTTTCAATCGTATTCGGGTTGTTTTGCAGATCGACCAGTGCGTCGCGCATCGTCTGATAATCCGGTGGCAACTGTTTCGCCAGATAACTCACCAGACTGGTATTCCCGGCTTTCATCGCCAGACCAATACGTTGCAGCGTCGTCAGGGCAGTCTGATTGCCTGCGCCCTGCCAGACTGAGAATAATTTGTCGCAGGTATTCGGCAGCGACGTGCCGGTTAACCAGATATCTTTCGCGCCATCAAACGCAGTTTTCTGATCGCCGGTGGCCCATTTTGCATAGTAATAGTTACAGCGGGCGGCGACCGGCTTCGGCGGCTGCGGGCTGAAAGACAACAAACTGTTCCAGTCCTGACGGCGCGCCAGTTCATTCACAAAGCGTGCTGGCAGGGAACGCGCCGGCGGCAAGGTCGGGTTCGCTTTCACAAAGGCATTCACCTGAGCCGGTGTCGCCTCGCCCAGATCCTGCGTCAGCTGGCGGTATTCGAGATAAGGATAAAGAGGATAATCTTCGAGCGTCGGCATCAGCTGGCCAACGACGTCCATCTGATTATTATCCCACGCCTGTTTAATCTGCATGTAGTGCTGACGTTGCGAATCCAGCGAATCCGCTTTCGCCACGCCCGATGCTGTCACCAGCAATACGCTCATTGCCAGAGCGTGCCATTTGTCCACCTTGACCATACTTGCCTTTATCCTCACGGGTTGTCTTTCCTTCTGTGCCAGCCGCACAGATATTGCCCTACAGACCTGCTGTTTTTGATGTAAGAACTGTTCTTCGTTCTGTAGACAGTCACTACGCTAATCGATTCATTTTGAAAATTGAAGTCATGCGGGAAGCGCATCACAAACTTTACACAGTGTGAGGCATGCGCAAAGCCGTTACCAGAGAACCGCGCGCTTATTTTACGTAACACAACGTAGCAGATGAATAAGCGCAAATGGCTATATTATTACCGCGATAATGGTCGGATATTTGAGAGATCCCAAATAGATAGTACCCTTACAATGAGAATCTGAACAAACACACTGACAAAATTTATCTTTATTTACGCTAATTTACCGTGATATTAAAACCCTAAACAAAACCTAAATGAGTAGCAAATAATACCGATATTCCTAATTCGATTAAAATAATGTTTTCATTGGAAAATTTTATTATTGATATCGTTATAAAAGTCTTTATTGGTTCAGATCAATTTTATTTTCGCGTAATTAATTATTATCACGCCATATTCTCAAACCGATTTGAATACCCGTAGTAATTACACGCTTAATTTCATCACGTGCAAGCATTCTTATTCATCGCTTATGGAAAAGTATATGACTCACTCATCATCTGTCAAAACCAATGCCAGCCCTTCTTCTTCAGCGGCGGCAGAAAACAAAAACTGGTATCAGATTAGTAGTAACGACGCCATGTCGCGTCTGGAAACCAGCGAAGCCGGCCTGAACCCGCAGGTTGCCGCTGAGCGCCTGAAAGAATTTGGTCCAAATGCCTTACCGGAAAAACCAACCAAAAGCGCCCTGATGCGTTTCCTGGCGCATTTTAATGACGTCCTGATTTACATCCTGCTCGCGGCAGCGGTTGTAACCGGTGCGATGGGCCACTGGGTGGACACGCTGGTGATCCTCGGCGTTGCTGTCATTAACGCCATGATCGGTTTTCTGCAAGAAAACAGCGCCGAGAAATCGCTGAAAAGCATTCAGAATATGCTGTCCAGTCAGGCGGTTGTGATCCGCGACGGACAGATTCAGACCATCAATGCCGATCAACTGGTACCCGGCGATATCGTTCAGCTGCGTCCGGGCGATAAAATCCCGGCAGACCTGCGTATCGTCAGCGCACACAACCTGCAGGTTGAGGAAGCCATCCTGACCGGCGAATCTACCGTCGTCACCAAAACAGCCCGTACTATCGACGATGAAGTCATGATTGGCGACCGTCACAATCTGCTGTTCTCGGGCACGATGATCAGCGGCGGAACGGCTACCGGCGTGGTGTATGCCACCGGTAAAGACACCGAACTGGGCCATATCAACCAGATGATGTCGTCGATTGAACCGCAGCGCACCCCGTTGTTGCAGCAAATCGACAAGCTGGGTAAAGGCATTTTTGCCCTGATTTTGCTGATGATGGCGTTCCTGTTTGTCTTCGCCTTTATCCTGCGCGACATGCCGCTCGGCGAACTGTTGCTGTCGCTGATAAGCCTCGCCGTGGCTTCCGTGCCGGAAGGCTTACCGGCCATCATCTCGATTATTCTGTCCCTCGGCGTTCAGTCGATGGCGCGTAATCACGCGATTATCCGTAAGCTGCCGACCGTCGAAACGCTGGGTTCAATGACCGTCATCTGCTCGGATAAAACCGGCACGCTGACCATGAATGAAATGACCGTTAAGGCGGTGATTCTGGCAGACCGCGCTTATAACGTGGAAGGTGAAAGCTACCAGCCGAGAGGCCGGATTGTGGACGCCACGACGCAGCAGCAAATTGATGTCATCAATACGCCGGTGCTGAACACCTTCATCACGGCGGTCGATTTATGTAACGACAGCCAGCTGATTCAGGACGACAAAGGCCACTGGGGCATTACCGGCGGGCCGACCTCCGGCGCGCTGAAAGTGCTGGCGGCGAAATGCACACTGAACACCGGTAAAATCGAATCTCTGGATAAAATCCCGTTCGATTCCAAACACAAATACATGTCGACGTTGCAGCGCATTGACGGCAAAACGCAGCTCTTTGTGACCGGTGCGCCAGACGTCCTGTTCTCGCTGGCGACATTTGAGCTGACCGAAAACGGTGTACAGCCTTTCCGCCGCGAATACTGGGAAGAAGAGATGGCGCGCTACGCCCGTCAGGGCCTGCGTATGGTTGCCGCCGCGTTCAGGGATGAGCCGGAAATCAACGGTGATCTGAGCCACGACGATTTGCAGCAAGGCCTGGTCTTCGCCGGTATCGCCGGAATGATGGATCCGCCACGTCCGGAAGCCATTGATGCGATTGCGCAATGTCAGCAGGCCGGGATCCGCGTGAAGATGATCACCGGCGACCATCAGGAAACGGCGATGGCCATCGGCAAAATGTTAGGTATTGGCAACAGCGGGGATTCCATCACCGGCAACGAGCTTGAGCACATGGACGACGCCGAACTGGCGGTCGCTGCCAGCCAGTACGATATTTTCGCCCGTACCAGCCCGGAGAATAAGCTGCGTCTGGTGAAAGCGTTGCAGGAAAACGGTGAAGTGGTCGGCATGACCGGCGACGGCGTGAACGATGCGCCTGCGCTGAAACAGGCTGATGTCGGCATCGCGATGGGCATCAAAGGCACCGAAGTTACCAAAGAAGCCGCCGATATGGTGCTGACGGATGACAACTTCGCGACCATCGCCAGTGCGGTGAAAGAAGGCCGTCGTGTTTACGACAATCTGAAGAAAACCATTCTGTTTATTCTGCCGACTAACCTCGCGCAGGGGCTGCTGATTATCCTGGCGATTCTGGCCGGTGCGGTGATCCCGCTGACGCCGGTGCAAATCTTGTGGATGAACATGGCAACGTCAACCACGCTGTCATTCGGTCTGGCCTTTGAACCTGCCGAGAAAGGCATGATGCGCCGCCGTCCGCGTGAGCCGGGTCAGCACGTGTTAGACCTGCACGCCGTCTGGCGTATCGCTTTCGTCGGTATTCTGATTGCCTGTAGCGCCTTCATTCTTGAAGCCTGGATGCAACCGCTCGGCTACAGCAGCGATTTGATTCGTACTGTCTTGCTGCAAACGCTGGTCACCGCGCAGTGGGTTTACATGTTTAACTGCCGCGTGATGGACCGCTTCCCGCTGAGCCGCGAAGTGTTCGTCAACAAAGGTCTGTGGATTGTCTCCGGCGTGCTGCTGGTGCTGCAACTGGCACTGATTTATCTGCCAGTGATGAACCAACTGTTTGGCACCGTACCGCTGCCGCTGAAATTCTGGGGCATTACCCTGCTGGTCGGTGCGATGATCTTCGTGATTGTCGAAATCGAGAAATGGCTGGTTAACCGCTTCATTCGTAAAAAAGCGTAGCGAGTTTCCCGCTTACCGGGCTACTTTCTGTAGCCCGGTTTTTTTCAATAAAAACCTCACAATTCTAAAACTTTAACGCGCATCGCCCTCATTTCGTCTCAAAGATCTCACAAAACGTCCCAAAGCCGGTTCTGCTGATTTACATCAATCCTTCCCCGCTTTATTACTCTGCCTAAGGGTTCTCCCGTCACACAGCAAAGTCATATTTTGCCGCCAAACGGCAATTTCCAGGGATACGCCCCCATCGCAGTACGGCTGCGTTGAATAAACCGGTCGATTTATAAAAACGAGCTCTCTGCGCTTGCAGAAAAACATAGAGCCAAAAAATAGGTAACTTACGATGTCATCGCTCATTGTAGATAAGTGCTTTTACACGCAGCTGGCATTGCATTCACTCTTGCAACTTAACGGACAACACCAGAAAGATATTCTTTCGCTTAAGGACATCAACGCACTGCAAGCCGCATGCAATTCCCTGAGGCCTGAAATCATCTTTGTAAACGAAGACTGCTTCGTCACCGATGCACAGTCTGGTCACGCGTTAAGGGAAGTGATCAACGCGCATCCCGGTACGCTGTTCTTTGTTTTTATTTCCAAAGAAAACCTGAATTATCAGAACTATGTACCGATCCGGAAAAACATCATCATCATTTCGAAATCGATTCGCACCACCACGATTTACCAGCTGATCGCGCATAATCTGCAACTGTCACGCTTCACAGAAGCAGAGCCTGAAGTTGAAACGGAGCAACCGCTGGATCTCACGCCGGTCAGCCTGAGCCGTACCTAGTCAAGCATTCTGAAAATGTGGATGTCTGGGTTGAACACGCAAAATATTTCCCAGCACCTGAACATCAAGCAGAAAACGGTGGCGTCTCACAAAGGCAACATTAAGCGCAAAGTCAAAACCCAAAATAAACAGGCTATTTATCATGTCGTTAAGCTCACATATATTTTGACCACAGGAATGTTTGTCGGCAGAACCCAGCCTATCCGCCTCACCGGCGAGCCGGACGAATTCAGCGTTCCTTTCGGCTAACCGTTAACGCCCCTGCATCCGGCCAGCAACATTCTTCCCTTACTGTGAAGCTGATGGTTGGGAACACGACTGAAACACGCTAAACTTCCCGGTCGGAACCCTTATCAGTCATGCCGCAGTCAGGCGGGGCTGGCTTTAATTCGCCGCTGCGCCCGCCGGATCAGTCTCAATGATTCGGCTCATGCGCGCGGCCCGCAGAGAAAGAGGCTCAAAACAACGTGGCTCAATACGTATATTCCATGCACCGCCTCGGCAAAGTTGTTCCGCCGAAGCGTCATATTCTTAAGAACATCTCCCTGAGTTTCTTCCCCGGCGCCAAAATCGGCGTTCTGGGTCTGAACGGTTCAGGTAAATCTACCCTTCTGCGCATCATGGCCGGTATCGATACCGATATCGAAGGCGAAGCGCGCCCGCAGCCTGATCTGAAAATTGGTTATCTGCCGCAGGAACCGCAACTGAACATGGAACACACTGTGCGTGAGTCCGTGGAAGAAGCCGTTTCTGAAGTTGTGGGCGCACTCAAACGCCTTGATGAAGTTTATGCGCTGTACGCTGAGCCGGAAGCCGATTTCGACAAACTGGCCGCCGAACAGGGCAAGCTGGAAGAAATCATTCAGGCACACGACGGCCATAACCTGAACAGCCAGCTGGAACGTGCTGCCGATGCGCTGCGTCTGCCAGACTGGGATGCGAAAGTCGCGACCCTGTCCGGGGGTGAACGCCGCCGCGTGGCGCTATGCCGTCTGCTGCTCGAAAAACCTGACATGCTGCTGCTCGACGAACCGACCAACCACCTGGATGCGGAATCCGTAGCATGGCTGGAACGCTTCCTGCACGATTTCGAAGGGACCGTTGTGGCGATTACCCACGACCGTTACTTCCTCGATAACGTTGCCGGTTGGATCCTTGAGCTTGACCGCGGCGAAGGTATTCCGTGGGAAGGTAACTATTCCACCTGGCTGGAACAAAAAGATGAACGTCTGGCGCAGGAAGCTTCTTCCGAAGCGGCCCGTCGTAAATCTATTGAGAAAGAGCTGGAATGGGTTCGTCAGGGCGCGAAAGGCCGTCAGTCTAAAGGCAAGGCCCGTCTGGCTCGCTTCGAAGAACTGAACAACACCGAATACCAGAAACGTAACGAAACCAACGAATTGTTCATTCCACCGGGTCCACGTCTGGGCGACAAAGTCGTTGAAGTGAAGAACCTGAGCAAATCTTATGGTGATCGCGTTCTGATTGACGACCTGTCCTTCTCCGTACCGAAAGGCGCTATCGTCGGCATTATCGGCCCGAACGGTGCCGGTAAATCCACACTGTTCCGCATGATGTCCGGTCAGGAAGAAGCAAACAGCGGCACGATTGAGCTGGGCGACACTGTGAAACTGGCGTCCGTTGATCAGTTCCGTGACTCAATGGATAACAGCAAAACCGTGTGGGAAGAAGTGTCCGGTGGTCAGGACATCATGCGTATCGGCACGACCGAAATGCCAAGCCGCGCGTACGTGGGCCGTTTCAACTTCAAAGGGGTTGATCAGGGCAAACGCGTCGGCGAGTTGTCCGGTGGTGAGCGCGGTCGTCTGCATCTGGCAAAACTGCTGCAGGTGGGCGGTAACATGCTGCTGCTCGATGAACCGACCAACGACCTCGACATCGAAACCCTGCGCGCACTGGAAAACGCCTTGCTGGAATTCCCGGGCTGCGCCATGGTCATTTCCCATGACCGCTGGTTCCTCGACCGCATCGCGACCCACATCCTTGATTATAAGGATGAAGGTAAAGTCGAATTCTTCGAAGGTAACTTCACCGAATACGAAGAATACAAAAAACGTACTTTAGGTGCGGAAGCGTTAGAGCCGAAGCGCATCAAGTACAAAAAGATGATCAAGTAATCGTCTTTATGAACGAACGAAGGCCCGGCGACGGGCCTTTTTTTATGCGCCGGATACCCTTTATTCCCCCGCCAGCGCTTCGCTGTAACTCTTCGCAAAGCCGTATTCTTCCAGCATAAAATCAATAAAACACGCCAGCGCCGGAGAATTCAGTTTCCGCCCCGGATACACCAGAAACAGATCGTTGCCTTCCGCTTCCCACTCCGGCAACACTCGCACCAGCGTACCGGCGGCCACTTCGTCATGGCACAAAAATGCTGGTAACAACGTGATGCCCGCGCCCGCCAGCGCGCATTCCCGCGCATACAGCAGATTGTCAGTGGTATGCGCCGAAGGCAGCAGCCAGCGATGATAAGTTTCGCCGCGATGCAGCACCCATTCCGACCATGCACGGTGCGCAATACAGTGATGCGAGGCTAACTGCTGAGGTGATTCAATCAGCGGATGCTGCGCCAGATAATCAGGCGAAGCCAGAAGATAGCGCGGGCTGTGGCCCAGTTCACGGCCGATCAGCGAGGAGTCCTGCGGCTTGCCGGTGCGCAGCGCGATATCAAATCCTTCCTGCACCAGATCCACCAGCGCGTCAGACACCGACACTTCCAGCGAAACATCCGGGTAACGCTTTTGGAATTCGACGTTCATGCGCGCCAGCAGCGTGGCACCCAGCCCCGCCGGGCTGGTGATGCGCAAGCGCCCGCTGGGATTATCACGCAACCGGCGGATCGCCAGTTCCGCCCGCTCGCTGGCCTGCATCATTTCCTGACAGTGGATCAGATAGCGTTCACCGGCAAACGTCAGATTGAGCTGGCGCGTGGTGCGGTTCAGTAGCCGCAGGCCAACGGATTTTTCCAGCTGGCTTATCCGCTGGCTGACGCTGGATTTCGGCAAACCGGCACGGCTGGCCGCCTGTGTAAAACTGCCGCATTCCGCGACCAGAGCAAACAGCGCCATATCCTGCAATTGTTTAAACACGATTGTTCACCTCAGCCGAACACTTTGTTAGTTATTGTCCATCTTATCAGGCTGCCGCCAGAGGACTAGACTGTCTGAATACCCAATGGAGGAATTTTTATGTCTGTTAAAGCGATTGCCGTAAATCCAAAAGAACCATCCCGTTTTATCGCCATCGAACTGCCACAACCTGTGCCGGGCGAAAATGACCTGCTGGTGGAAGTGAAAGCCGTTTCGATTAACCCGGTCGATACCAAAGTGCATAAAGGCGTGCAGAAAAGCGGCCTTGATGCGCCTAAAATTTTGGGCTGGGATGCCAGCGGGATTGTGAAAGCCGTGGGCAGCGCGGTGAAAAACTTCAAAGCAGGCGACGAAGTCTGGTACGCCGGTGACATCACCCGCTCCGGCAGCAACGCTTCCGAGCAGCTTATCGACTCACGCATCGTTTCCGTGAAACCGAAATCCCTGAACTGGGCGCAGGCCGCCGCAATGCCGCTGACCACGCTGACGGCCTGGGAAGCGCTGTTCGAACACCTGAAAATTCAGGAGGCTTCGGACGACAAAACGCTGTTAATTATCGGCGGTGCCGGTGGCGTCGGTTCGCTGGCGATCCCGTTTGCTTCGCTGCAAAGCAAAGTAAAAGTCATTGCGACCGCTTCGCGTCCGGAATCTGCGCAGTGGTGTCTGGATCGCGGTGCCGATCTGACCGTGAGCTACAAAGATCTGAAAGGTGAGCTGGCGAAACACGATATCAAACAGGTGGACTTCATTCTTTGCCTGAATGACACCGACGGTCACTGGGACGCGATTACCGATCTGATTGCGCCAATGTGCCACATCTGTACGATCGTTGAGAACGAACATCCACTGGATATGAACAAGCTGAAACTGAAAAGCGCCGCGCTGCACTGGGAACTGATGTATACCCGCAGCATGTTCAATACGCCGGATATCGCGCAGCAGGGCGAGATCCTCAAGCAAGTCGCCGCGCTGGTGGATGAGGGCAAAGTCACCACCACGCTGAGCGAAACCCTGCACGGTCTGACCGTGGAAAGCATCGAAGCAGCTCACGCGAAAGTGCTGGATGGCCATATGCAGGGCAAAGTCGTCGTCGCTTTCTGACCTTTTCTGCAAAAGCAAAACCCCGCGATTTTCATGGCGGGGTTCTTTTTTATCCTGCATTGCGGCTATTCGCCGTCATCAACCTTCTGCCATCTGGCGTCCGGATCAAACGTCGTCAACGCCCGCGCCACAGCATCAGTGTTTGCACCTAAATCCTGCTGATACACATCGCCTTGCTGATTAATCATAAAACTGGTGATACCGGTATGGCCGTAAACCACCGGCCACGCGATGAGCGCAAAACCCCGGGTCATTTTTCCGTTTTCGATGTAACTGTGTGCCCCGCCGCTGGCGTTCCCGCCCTGCGCGGTGAGAATGCGGTAATAGTAGCCGTGATAATCGGTGCCTGGCTGATCCTGACCGAAAGCAGGCCCAAGCGGGCTTGGCGCGTCGCCTTCTTTGACCGGCCAGTACAACCCGTCGTGCTGCCCGTCAGTGCTGATAATCTTCTGAGCAAACTGCCCGGCGCCCAGCTGATATTCATGTTGTGCGTCGGCGTAAGCCGAAACCGCCTGCATGGCCGACAGCTCGTTACGACCAATGGTGCGGGTTTCAATTTCTGCCGCGCCCGCCACCATATCGAACTCCCAGCCCTGCGCCGTGCGTTTCATCGGGATCGGCAGTTGCCAGTTTTCTTCCCCGACGTTCAGATGCGCAATATCACCTTGCTCAACAATTTTGTGGCTGACATTCCAGTCACGCAGAAAGCGCGCCACTTCATCAGGGTCGACCTCTTTTTTCGGCAGATAAACCTGCCAGTCGCTGCCGAGAATTTTCCCCAGCGCCATATCGTCATGTGCCTGCGTCGCTTTCACCAGCGCCTGAGCCGCCTGTTCCGGGCGGGAAAATGCCTGCTGCGCAAACCCCGTCAGAGGCAGGGCAAACAGGCTGGTGCAAATCACAATGTTACGTAATGTCTTCATGACTTTTCCTCGTAAGCCTAGCGGCGGTGAATATGAACCGGTTCCGCATTCGCCGGGCGTGCGTGCTGGAAGTTTTGCATCTGCTGGCGGCTCTGATTACCGCGCGCCTGCTGCTGTTGCCATGACGGCGCGCGGCTCGAATTTCCGCTGAATGCCGTGCTGCGCGGCATATTACTGGCCTGATGGAAGTTCTGCCTTTGTTGCTGATTTCCGCCTCGCAGGGCGTTCTGGTTGCCGTTTTGCTGACGGTTTAACGCCTGATGCTGCTGCGGTAACGGATGACCGGACGCCTGATGATTATTCAGATTCGCAGCGCCGCGGCTGGCCGAAGCGGCACCCGTCGCGGAATGCGTCGCACCCGACAAATTGCCCTCATGGCGATTCATCACCGAAGCGGCCTGCTGACGTCGCTGCTCCCTCGTCTGCCCGCTCAGGTTATTTTGTGCGCCCGGGTTGCCGTCAAAACCCCGATAATTATTACGCTGCGCCACATTATTCAGTGCCTGATTTTGCGTCGCTCCGTTCAGGTTCGCCCGGTTATTCGGGACACCCGCGTTGAAAGCCGGATTATGCTGCCAGCCCTGTGTCGCTGCTGAACCTGAATGGTTAACCGTGTTGTTGTTATTACCTGATATGCGGTTGTAATTATTGACGTTTACGTTGACGTAATTGTTGGACGAACCGCCGTGATGGCCGTCATCGTGATGATCGTCATGGTGGTCGTAATCGTCGTGATGATGATCATCATCCCAGTCGATATTGCCGAAAATCGCGTAGGTTGCCGCGACGCCAACGCCAAAACCGATGCCTGACGCCACGCCGTTCACAAACTGCTGACCCGGCGGCGGTGGCAGATAAACCGGCGGGTAAGCCGGTGTCGGCCATGCGCCATAAACGACATTCGGGTTATAGCTCGGCACGTAAACCACCTGCGGATCGGCGGATTCAATAATAATGGTCTGCTGCGCGGGCTGAGCATTGACCACGGTTGTGCTGCTTTGCGCCGCCGGTTTTACCGTGACTTTCTGCTGCGGCGTACTTTTCAGGGCTCCGCTCTTTTGCGCGACCTGACGGAATTTCTGTACGGTGTCCATCACGTCACCGGGTTGCGCCAGAAACGCGTCTCCCAGATTTTGTACCCATGCCGGATCTTCGCCCATCAGCGCCAGTAATTGCGGAAACGCTACCAGAGATTTCACGCTCGGATCCCAGGGTTCATTCGCCACAGCTTTGACGGCGGGATCACCCTGACTTTGCGGATGGTCACGCGACCATTGCACAGCCTGAATGACGTTGGTCGGATACGTGGATGCCATCAGAACCTGAGAAAGCAGGCTGTCAGGATAAAGCGCTACGGGCGCAACCCACTGATCAAGCTGAGCTTGTGTAAAAGCTGAGCTTGTGTAAAAGCTGGAGGTGTAACGGGAGTGGCAGGCGGAGGAACGGCAACAACAGGTGCCGCAACGGGCGCGGGTGGTGCGGTCTGAACGGTGGTTTCGGCCTGACTGCGCACCGGAAACCAGCCTTGCATGAACATCACGCTGGCAAGAGCAAAAGCCCCTGCGCTGCATACGACTGCGATACCCCAGGGCTTGAATGACAAATTCATTCGGATCACCTTAAAAAGCCTCAGCCGGAATGAGAGGCACAATGAATGAGTATAATCGGACAAATAAAACTCAACGGACGCCACTCTATTTTTATTTCGCAAATGAGATTTACGCATAAAATGCGCAATAAAAATCCGGCTAACACGAAAGGCATCAACGCATTGATACCTCGATGCTTTTTAATTCAGGCTGTTACAAGCTGAATTAATTAAAAATCAAAACTGATGCAATCAGATGAATTCATTAATAATTATACAGAATACAAAACTAACAACCATTCACTCAGCGAATACTTAATAAGGATCTGGTCATTGAAGGGTAAAAATAGCAGGTATAAAAAAGCGCCTGTTGCGTAAAACAGGCGCCTGAGTTTTTCGGGAAAACTGGTCAGTTCACGTTGGGATCGTTCAACCGGCTGGTATCGGCAGCGAGCATGTTTTTCACCAAATCCACGCACTCGAGAAAACGCTGATCGTAATCTGAAGATTCAACGTGAACGTAATCCACATTGTTCTGTTTCAGCATATCGATAAGCAGATTCTGGAATGACATGCGGTCGGTTGTACTTCCCAGACTGCGCAGGCCATCCGCCACCCACGGCGTGTTATTTTCCAGCAAGATCACCAGATCGAATTTGTATTCGTCCATCAGAGCCTGAACAAACGGATGCTCTCGGCCTTCGTACTTTTTACAAAACGCCTGCGTCGTCAGAAAATCGGTATCAATAAACGCCACTTTATTGGCATATTTAACCGCAAAATCAATGTACTGCGCCTGACCGAGTGCGATTTTATCGTAGTCGGAATATTGCAGCGCCATTTCATCGCCACCGAGGTGCGAGAAGACGTAATCACGCCCATATTCCCAGGCGCTGGTGGTGTTGAAAATGTTGGCTAATTTATTGACCAGCGTCGATTTCCCGCTGGATTCGCCGCCCAGAATCGCCACGGTGCGCACGAAGAACGGCTTCACTTCCGTCGGAATATAATCCCAGTAGCGGAAAGGATCCTGACGTATCTGGCGGCCACTGATATTCATAAAGGAGCGTTTCGGGTCAATCAGCACCGTTTCAATCCCGAGATGTTCGCGGTACTGCGGCGCGTCGCCTTCTTCGCTGGAATAAATGGTATTCGGCTCAATGCCTTTCTGGCTCATAAACTCTTTAATGCCGCGTCCCCAGACATCCCAGCCGTGCGGATACGGCTCCATCCCTTCTTCATTGAAGGCATGGATACGGATGTTTTTCTGGTATTTGAACGTCTGCAATAACCAGCGCAGACGGTCGCTGACCGTCGGTTGCTGAGACATCGAGCTGTTTTCGAATAACTCGCGGTCACGGAGCTCGTCATAGCCCATGATGATATGGAGTTCATCGACCTGACTACAGGCGCGCTGAATCAGATAAATATGACCGGTGTGCAGCGGATAAAACTTACCAAACACCACGCCGATATTCTTTTCGCGGCGGGGAAACTCAAGATCAAGGAAGCGATGCAGCGCCTCCAGCTTTTGGGCGCTGGGGCTTTTTATCTTTGCATTCAACAACTGGCTGAGATAACCCTTGGTCATCCCGCTGGCCTCGGCCACCTGTTGCAGCGTGCGTCCCTGTTGTTTTATCGCGGTTTTTAGATAGTCGAACTGTGACATGCCTTGTCCCCAGGTTTGCTGTACTAAACAAAATAGCTAAACCCAAAATAGCATAAAGGCAGGCTTAATTGACACCAGACAACCGTTACAAATCGTCGAGGATCGCCAGCGCATCTGCCAGTTTTTTGACACCAAACACCTGCATTCCGGCAGGGACTTTTTTCGGCACATTGGCGTGCGGCACGATGGCGCGTTTAAATCCGTGCTTCGCCGCTTCGGTGATACGCTCCTGACCGCTGGGCACCGGACGGATTTCCCCCGCCAGCCCCACTTCACCAAACACCACCAAATCCTGCGGCAGAGGACGGTCGCGCAGGCTGGAAACCAGCGACAGCAGCAGCGCGAGATCCGCACTGGTTTCCGTCACTTTCACGCCACCCACGACGTTAACGAACACGTCCTGATCCGCCATCTGCAAACCGCCATGACGGTGCAGAACCGCCAGCAGGATCGCCAGCCGGTTTTGCTCAAGCCCGACAGCCACGCGACGCGGATTTCCCATCATCGAGTGATCAACCAGCGCCTGTACTTCAACCAGCAGTGGCCGCGTCCCTTCCCACAGCACCATCACCGAACTACCCGACGTAATTTCATCGCCACGGCTCAGGAAAATGGCCGAGGGATTACTGACTTCGCGCAGCCCCTGCTCGGTCATGGCGAATACGCCCAGTTCATTCACTGCACCGAAGCGGTTTTTATGGCTGCGTAAGGTACGGAAACGGGAGTCGGCATCGCCGTCGAGCAGAACGGAACAGTCGATACAGTGTTCGAGCACTTTCGGCCCGGCGAGCGATCCGTCTTTGGTGACGTGGCCGACCATCACAATCGCCACACCGCGCGTTTTCGCAAAACGGGTGAGATAGGCGGCGGTTTCGCGCACCTGTGCGACCGTACCCGGCGATGACTGAATGTCCGCCATGTGCATCACCTGAATGGAGTCGATCACCATCAGTTTCGGCTGTTCTTTGTCGGCAATTTCACAGATCTGTTCAATGCTGGTTTCCGACAACATGTTCATGTTCGACGTCGGTAAACCCAAACGATGCGCGCGCATCGCCACCTGTTGCAGTGATTCTTCGCCGGTGACGTACAGGGTTTTCATGTTTTCGCTGAGGTGACACAAAATTTGCAGCAACAGCGTACTTTTGCCAGCGCCCGGATTACCGCCGATAAGAATCGCACTGCCGGGCACCACGCCACCGCCCAGCACGCGGTCAAATTCCTTGAAACCGGTGCTGAAACGCGGAAGTTCATCGAGGCTGATATCAGAGAGTTTTTGTACACGGCTGACGCCAGCATCACCCGCGTAACCGGTCAGGCGCTCGTTACGCGCCACAGTCGGGGAAGCCGCTAAACGGATTTCAGTAATGCTGTTCCAGGCCTGACACGCACTGCACTGCCCCTGCCAGCGCGGATAATCTGCGCCACATTCATTACACACAAATGCACGTTTTGCTGCTTTCGCCACAACTTACCTCTTTATTTTTATTAAGACTGACTGCCGCTCAGGATGCATAAAACACCGAGTAAATCGGCATGACGGATGCAAACGGCAGCCTGTTCATACACTTTCGGTTTCGCGTGATAAGCGATGCCCATCCCCGCAACGGCCATCATTTTGAGATCGTTGGCGCCATCGCCGATTGCGATAGTTTGCTCCTGAGAAATGCCCAGTTTTTCCGCCAGTTTTAGCAGCGTATCGGCTTTGTATTGGGCATCAACAATTGGCCCGATCACGCGTCCGGTCAGCTTACCGTCGCGGACTTCCAGCTCATTCGCCGCCACGTCGACCAGATTCAGCCGATCACGCAGATATTCGGCGTAATACGTGAACCCCCCGGATGCAATCGCCACGTGCCAGCCCGCTTCCTGCAAGCGCTGAACCATCACGGTCAGGCCCGGCATCAGCGGTAATGTCTGACGCACCTGCTCAAGGATCCCTGCATCGGCATCTTTGAGCGTCGCAACGCGCTGACGCAGGCTGGCGGAGAAATCCAGCTCGCCGCGCATCGCACGTTCGGTGACTTCGGCCACCTGCACACCGACGCCCGCCAGTTTGGCAATTTCGTCGATGCATTCAATCTCAATCGCGGTAGAATCCATGTCCATAACCAGCAGGCCAGGCGTTCGCAGGTAAGGCACTTTCCCCAACTGGGCGACATCGAATTCAAAAGATTCGGCCAGAACTTGTGCGTCGGAGGTCAGTGAACCCGCCAGACGAACAACCTGATAACCTTCCACTGCCCATGCACTGACAATCACCAGAGCACGGCCTAAGCGGCGCTGGAAAAGCGTAATGCTCGTTTTATCCAGTTTTCTACCATAGAGCAGCCATCCGGTGTGTCCCGCCCGGTAATCGAGTGGCATGACTTCATCACCGCTCAGTGAAAGGGGAAGTCCCGGCCATTGGTGGATCTCCGCAGGAAGATCGCAATAGGTCAGACTGTTTGGCATGATGGCTCCGGTAGATTGTTTTGTTATAAACGACGGTTCGTAAAACGAGTCAAAAGGCAGAGGTAACGCCGGGTAAAACGAGGCATCAAGCTACCCTATCGTCACCTCTTCTGGCAACATTAAAGTCATCGAAAATCGCAAGGAAACAGAATGGCCAAGGCCAAACTTAAATTTCGCCTGCACCGCGCTGCTATCGTACTGATAAGCCTGGCGTTATTAGTCATTCTGATGCAAGGCGCATCCTATTTCAGCCTGGGACATCAACTGGCGCGTTCCACTCAGGTGGAGCAACTCGCCCAGACACTCGCGAAGCAGGTGGCATTTTCACTCGCGCCACTGATGGACAGCGACAATGATGGCGCTGATATCGCGCAAATTTCCACTATTTTGAGTCAGCTTACCGATGGCAGTCGCATTCTTGATGCCAGCGTTTATGAATCCGACGGCTCCCTGGTGGCCCATGCGGGCGAACAGGTGCCGGTTCGCGACCGGTTATCGCTGGACGGTAAACGCGCGGGCAGCTACTTCAATCATCAGATTGTGGTGCCGATAGAAGATAAAAATGGTCCGAGCGGATTTTTGCGCATCACGCTCGATACGCATGTTCTGGCAACGGAATCGAAGCAGGTCGATAACACCACCAATCTGTTGCGTCTGATGATGCTCGCCGCACTGGGTGTGGGCATTATTCTGGCTCGGACACTGTTGCAAGGACGCCGTTCGCGCTGGCAGCAATCACCATTCCTGCTGACCGCCAGTAAACCAGTGAAAGAAGATGACGAGCAGGAAGAGGAAACGGACGAATTCGGCCCTCCGCCGGTGCTGAATATTCCTGAACCGGAAGCCGAAGTTGCCGAGGCAAAACCCGCAACCGAAGCACAAACTAAAGAAGCGGCTCAGGCCGCTTACCGCAGTCTGAAACGCAGCCGGCCTAAGTGATTCAGACCAGCCGCTGAACAGGCAATTTTAATTCTTCCACCTGGATAGCGTGGGCTGGGTGATGTGCAGGCGTTCAGTAATCTCTTTTGCCGTCAGGCTGCATGACGCAGTAAATCCACAAGTTCAGACATGAGCAGCTCAGTGATGAATAGAAAATTGCATAGCAAAACGGGCGCCCATCGGCGCCCGTTTCAGTTTCTGCAATGTATGCAGAATTTATTCTTTGTCGCCCAGCAGAACGGATTCCAGCGCGATTTCGATCATGTCGTTGAAGGTCGTCTGACGTTCAGCGGCAGTGGTTTGTTCGTGCGTACGGATATGGTCGGAAACGGTACAGATGGTCAGCGCTTTTGCGCCGAATTCAGCTGCCACGCCGTAGATACCGGCGGCTTCCATTTCCACACCCAGAATGCCGTATTTTTCCATCACGTCGAACATTTGCGGGTCTGGCGTGTAGAACAGATCAGCGGAGAAGATGTTACCAACGCGGGCATTAATGCCTTTAGCTTTTGCCGCATCAGCAGCGTTACGCACCATGTCGTAATCGGCGATAGCCGCGTAATCGTGATCTTTAAAACGCATGCGGTTCACTTTGGAATCGGTGCAGGCACCCATGCCAATCACGATATCACGCAGTTTGATGTCTTCACGTACCGCGCCGCAGGAACCCACACGGATGATTTTTTTGACGCCGAATTCGGTGATCAGCTCTTTGGCATAAATTGAGCAGGAAGGAATGCCCATGCCGTGGCCCATAACAGAGATTTTGCGGCCTTTGTAGGTGCCGGTGAAGCCCAGCATCCCACGCACGTCATTCACCTGCTTAACGTCCTGAAGGAAAGTTTCCGCGATGTGCTTGGCGCGCAGCGGATCGCCCGGCATCAGCACTACGTCAGCGAAGTCGCCCATTTCAGCATTAATGTGTGGAGTTGCCATCTTCTTATTCCTTAATTCTGCGAGGTGTCATGTTCATAATAAAAACGCGGCCAGTAAGCTTTACTGGCCGCGCATTCTAATCGTTACAGCATGGATTTACCGTAATCCATCGGCGTCAGATCGAAGTATTTCGCGACCGTCTGCCCGATGTCAGCGAAGGTTTCACGGTGGCCCAGCGAGCCCGGTTTTACTTTAGGACCATAGATTAACACCGGAATGTGCTCACGGGTATGGTCTGTGCCGCGCCAGGTCGGGTCGCAACCGTGGTCAGCGGTGAAGATAATAATGTCATCTTCTTTCACCAGCTCCAGCAGTTCCGGCATACGGCGGTCGAACAGCTCAAGCGCAGCGGCATAGCCCGGAACATCACGACGGTGGCCGTAAGAAGAGTCGAAATCAACAAAGTTGGTGAAGACGATTGTCTTATCACCCGCTTCTTTCATCTCTTTAATGGTCGCGTCAAACAGCGCGTCCAGCCCGGTGGCTTTCACTTTTTTGGTGATACCGACCTGCGCATAGATATCCGCGATTTTACCAACGGAAACTACGTGGCCGTTTTTCTCATCAACCAGTTTTTTCAGGATGGTCGGTGCCGGTGGCTCCACCGCTAAATCATGACGGTTACCGGTACGCTCGAAATGACCGGCTTTGTCGCCGATAAACGGACGCGCGATAACACGGCCAATGTTGTAACCGCCTTCAGTCAGTTCTTCACGGGCGATTTCGCACAGTTCATACAGGCGATCCAGCCCGAAAGTTTCTTCGTGGCAGGCAATCTGGAAAACGGAGTCCGCAGAGGTGTAGAAAATCGGCTTGCCGGTTTTCATGTGTTCTTCGCCTAAATCGTCCAGCACGACGGTGCCGGATGAGTGGCAGTTGCCGAGGTAGCCCGGCAGATTGGCGCGTTTCACCAGCTTATCCAGCAGTTCCTGCGGGAAACTGTTGGTGGTATCGCTGAAATAACCCCAGTCGAAAAGAACAGGCACACCGGCGATTTCCCAGTGGCCTGACGGGGTATCTTTACCGGAGGAAAGTTCGCTCGCGTAAGCATAAGCGCCGGTAATTTCAGAATTACCGTCCATGCCTTCCGGGATTTTTCCGGTGGATTCTTCAGCGGCTTTCGCCAGCCCAAGACGGGTCAGGTTCGGCAGATTCAGCGGCCCTTTGCGGCCTTTGTCGGCTTCGCCACGCGCGCAGGCAGCCGCGATATGGCCCAATGTGTCAGAACCGGCATCGCCAAAGCGCTCGGCATCTTCACTGGCACCGATACCGAATGAGTCTAACACCATGATAAATGTACGTTTCATTTTGCTCTCCTGCGAATGGTTACGCATTGGGTCACGCGGAACTGCCGCGCACCTGATCACTCTTAAATGGGGGCGATTCAGCCTGAAATCAAGCTTTGCCGCTGATCCGGCGATAAACCACCGGCGTGCTTTCCGGCGCTTTGTCACTCAGGACAATGGCCGCGCGCACTTCCTGCGCTGCCTGCTGCCAGGCCGCTTCACTGTTCGCGTGGATCATCGCCAGTGGCTGACGGGTATCCACCTGCTGCCCCAGCTGAGCCATGTGGGTCAGACCGACGCTGTAATCGATAGCATCGCTGGCACGACGACGACCACCACCCAGTGACACTACCGCCATGCCCAGCGCGCGGGTATCCATCGCACTGACAATGCCGTTTGTTTCGGCATAAACCGGTTTGCTCAGCGTCGCCTGTTGCAGATAATTGTCGTAATTTTCGATGAAATCGGTCGGGCCTTTTTGCGCCGCAATCATGCGACCAAAAACTTCAGCCGCTTTGCCGTTATCCAGCACCGCCTGCAATTTGCTGCGGGCATCAGCGTCATCTTTTGCCAGTCCGCCGGACAGCAGCATTTCAACGCACAGCGCCATGGTGACTTCCAGCAGACGCGGATTGCGGTATTCGCCGGTCAGGAAGCGCACGGCTTCGCGCACTTCCACCGCATTACCGGCACTTGATGCCAGCACCTGATTCATGTCGGTCAGCAGCGCCGTGGTTTTGCAACCCGCGCCATTTGCCACATCCACAATCGCCTGTGCCAGATCTTCTGAAAGCTGGTAGGTCGGCATAAACGCGCCGGAGCCCACTTTGACGTCCATGACCAGCGCGTCCAGCCCTTCGGCCAGTTTTTTGGCGAGGATCGATGCGGTAATCAGCGGGATAGAATCCACGGTCGCGGTGATATCACGCGTTGCGTAGAAGCGTTTGTCCGCCGGTGCCAGCGAGCTGGTCTGGCCGATAATCGCCACACCAACGTCCTGGATGATGCTGCGAAAACGGCTGTCATCCGGGAAAATATCAAAGCCCGGGATCGCTTCGAGTTTATCGAGCGTACCGCCGGTATGACCGAGGCCACGGCCTGAAATCATCGGGACATAACCGCCACAGGCTGCCACCATCGGGCCCAGCATCAGGGAGGTCACGTCACCCACGCCGCCGGTGGAATGTTTATCCACAACCGGGCCGTTCAGGTTGAGGCTTTTCCAGTCCAGCACGGTGCCGGAATCGCGCATCGCCATGGTCAGCGAAACACGTTCTTTCATGGTCATATCATTGAAATAGATGGTCATTGCCAGTGCGGCAATCTGACCTTCTGAAACCTGACTGTCGCGAATGCCGTTCACAAAGAAACGAATTTCTTCGTCGCTTAAAGGCTGGCCGTCACGTTTTTTTCGAATAATTTCTTGTGCGAGAAACAAGGTATCCCCCTGCCTGAGCTGAACGCTAAATGTGAACGCCAATACCGGACGCTGCAAAACAGCGCCACGGCATCGGCATAACAACAGTGATTAATAGCTGCTGGTGGCTTTCTGACCAGCGTGACCGAGAGTGGTCAGCAGGCTTGCCAGCAGGCTGGAAGCGCCGAAACGGAAGTGACGTGCATCAGCCCATTCGCGACCCAGCAGGCGGTCAGCCAGTGCCAGATATTGCGCAGCATCTTCAGCGGTTTTCACGCCACCGGCCGGTTTGAAACCGACGGTTTTGCCCACGCCCATTTCAGCAATCACGCTCATCATCAGTTCAGCGCTGTGCAATGTTGCGTTTTCAGGCACTTTACCGGTTGAGGTTTTGATGAAATCAGCGCCTGCTTTGATAGCAATTTCGGAGGCTTTGCGGATCAGCGCGTCCTGTTTCAGCTCACCGGTTTCGATGATCACTTTCAGCAGAACATTTGCGGCTGCACAGGCTTCTTTGCACTGTTTAACCATCTCAAAACCGATTTGCTCGTTACCGGCGATCAGCGCGCGGTACGGGAATACCACGTCAACTTCGTCGGCACCGTAAGCAATCGCTGCGCGGGTTTCTGCCAGCGCAATGTCGAGATCGTCATTACCGTGTGGGAAGTTCGTCACGGTCGCAATGCGGATGTCCGGCGTTCCTTGCTCGCGCAGGGTTTTACGGGCAACAGGAATAAAACGAGGATAAATACAGACAGCAGCGGTGTTACCTGCCGGGCTTTTTGCCTGGTGACAAAGGGCGATCACTTTTGCATCGGTGTCGTCTTCGTTCAGCGTGGTTAAATCCATCAGGTTCAGCGCACGTTGCGCTGCGGCGGTTAAATCGGTCATATAACTCTCCAACAATTTTCAATTCCAGCGACCGGCCAGAACTGAGCATACAGTCATGAATTCATTCCGGTGGTTAACATCGGGGGAAAGAATTCTGCACGTTGGCGAGCGGACTTGGTTCCATGAAGATAGCGTGCGTAAACCCTGTGGCTTACGTGGCAACTGAGATCCTTCTCACCGCGCTTTGATTGGCTGATGCCAATTCGTTGTGACTATTTGAACACGTCACATCAGGTTCCTGTGTGCAGTATTTCACACAAAATGAAAACCGTTTGCAACGTTGCTTATTAAAATGAGACTCAAGTCACACTTTAACGGCGCTATGCTCAGCGTCTAAACCAGATAAGAGTGTATACCCGATTCATGACAAGCGAAGTTCAGGCGGATATACAGAGAACGCCGACCGGCGATCTTGTGGCGAATGTTATAATAATAACATTTTAAAGAGAACATAAATCGCACCACAGCGAACAATCCAAAGACAGCAAGAAATGCCGGGCAATAAAAATGTTATTTAAATCACAAAAAGTATAACGAATTACTGCCGTGCAGATAACTGAAAGACCCGGCGGGTGTTGGCGAGCAACGTATCGGCGATTTCCTGCGCAGATTCTGTACGCAACTGGCATAACACATCAAACACCACAGCGGCGCGTTCCGGCCGGTTAGGTTGTCCCTGAAAACCCTGCAACGGCATATCCGGCGCATCGGTTTCGAGCAGTAAAGAAGAGAGTGGCAACTGCGCCATCACCTGACGGGTTTTCTGCGCACGTTCGTAACTAATCGTTCCGCCGACGCCTATCGCATAACCGAGTTTAATAAACGCCTGCGCCTGAGAAAGGCTTCCGGCAAAACCGTGTACCACGCCGGTCGCGGGCAGTTTCGCCTGCCGTAACATCGCGGCGAGCTGATCGTGGCTGCGGCGTGAATGCAAAATCACCGGCAGATTCTCTTTTTTTGCCAGGGAAAACTGAGTTTTAAGCAACCGCTGTTGTTGCTCAAACATCGGGTCTTCCATGTATAAATCCAGCCCGATTTCGCCTACTGCGACCAGCCGCACATCACGGTGGCTGAGCAACGCTTCCAGCAATTCGACATCCTGATCCTTGTGCTGCGCGATATATAAAGGATGCAGCCCGAGCGCGGCGTGGATCTGCGGGTGATTTTTGGCGAGCGCAAGAATGCCGCGAAAGCGATCTGCCGTCACGGCAGGCACGATAATCTCGCGGACACCCGATTCACCGGCGAGACGCAGGCTGTCCGCTTCTGCGCCGGTAAAAGGCGGAAAATCGAAATGGCAATGCGTATCGATGAACGTGAAACTCACAACTTATCACCTTCGCTGGCCGGAAAATGACTCTCAGCCGGCGCATTGTCGCTCATCGCCGCCGGACGGACTACGCCGCCATCGGCGACCATATCCGTCAGCACGGCGGGATCGAGAATAATCTGCTCGATTGTGCTGCTGGCGGCGGCCAGCGGGATCACATTCTCCGGCTCGTCCTGCGGCACCACGATGCGTTTTGGACGGCTAACGCGCGGAGTAATCTGTGGATAAGGCCGTTCGTTTTCGCGCGGCATCAGCCAGTGCGCAGCAGCAGAAAGGAAATAACGTCCGCAACGGCGGCCGAGATGATAATCCTGGTTCAGCGCAGGAAGACGGCTTCCCAGCGCGTGGCTGGCCAGCGGTTTTGGCGGGAAGATTTCGAAAATGCGCACATCATCCGGCGGATTTTCAATGAACTGCTGAATGCGGTGATAGCTTTCTTCGTGATGCTGCATCATGCGCACCAGCTGTTGCAGACTGCTTTCACTCAGCCACTGCTCCATCCGTTTCATCCACTGCGGCGTGTAGAACATCGCCGACGGCACGGTGCGGATCACCACAATGGTATCTGCGCCGCGGCGGTAAGCTTCCTCAACCGGGATCGCATCGCTGATCCCGCCATCCTGATAGCTGATACCATCCAGATCCACGCCCATGCGGTAGAAACCGGGGATCGCGCTGGACGCTTTGATCACCGGCAACCAGTTTTCACGCGTCGGCGCAAAATAGTTGGCCGTGTAATCATCGCTACGGCAGGCGCACATCAGAAACTCACGGCCGTCGATCAGCAGTTTTTCTGCACTTTCCATCGCCAGGGGCATGTTTTTCGACGTTTCATCGACCAGCCAGTCGAGATCGATAAGGTGTCCGCCACGCACAAAGCGCAGAGGGTTGAAAAAGTCAGGGCTGGTGGTGTAGCGGGTGATGACTCTGCGGGCGTAACCGGGCTGGCCGCAAACAAACGCGGAAAGGTTTTGCGCGCCTGCTGATGTGCCCAGATAGAGATCAAAAGGATTAAAACGAGCCCGCTGGAATTCATCCAAAACGCCTGCGGTAAAAATGCCTCTCTGTCCTCCTCCTTCACAAACCAGGGCAATTTTCCCCGGCATATAAGGTTTATACGCCAGCGGTTCTATATTCCCCAGCGTGACAGGTATTCTGTATCCCAACGCGCTATCCTCGCAAAATCGGCATTACACTATTGGCCTTTTACCGGCCTCCTTTCTGAGCATACCCCGACTTCTCGTTTTGCGTGAATTACTTGCCTAAATTGGCCGATAAAATCGTTACGTCCTGTTAACGGGCAAACTGTACCCATAAAAGAATCGCCCCCTTCACTGAAGGGGGCGATGTCATTCATTAACGCTTATTGGCATCAAATCAATGATGCGGTCAGAGTCGTTTACGACCGGTAAACAGGCTGACCAGGAACAGAATGATACCGACTACGAAGACGATTTTTGCAGCCCAGGCAGCTGTACCCGCCAAACCACCGAAACCGAGAGCCGCCGCGATTAACGCGATGATTAGAAAAATAATGCCCCAACGAAACATAAGCTTCTCCTTTACCCTATTTTCACTTTGCCAGTTTAAAAGGTGGTGCCCCGCTTCGGGCCGGACTCACTGTTGCCTTTCTGACGCTTTATTAACCGGTTGTATACCGGATACAAAAAACAGCTTACTTAATAAAGGTAGTCGAAAAATTAAAGTGTTAGAGATTCAGTCACGATCTTTTTTCTGACATCAGGCAAAACATGTCCATCCCGAATATTGCACGGGCAACACAAATATTGTTATGCGTTATTCAAAGATGAGGCGCCCGCCCTTCGGAGGGCACCTTGTACAACAGGTATAACAGAGGATCGTTACGGTGCGACTTTCAGGTCATTTTTGACGCTTTTCACGCCATCAACAGTTTTCGCAACGCTTTCTGCACGGTCAGACTGTGCCTGATCTTTCACTGCACCGGAGAGCTGTACCACACCGTCAGTGGTTTCAACTTTCACGTTACGTGAAGGGACGATGTCATCGGCCAGCAGTTTAGCTTTGACAGACGCTGTTGTGGCGCTGTCGCCGGCATACCCTTTCACGCTCTGATCTTTGCTGTCTTTGGTGTGCAGTTTGTCGCTGACAGATTTCACACCTTCCACTTTGGTCGCTGCTGCAACAGCCTGTTCCGCTTCAGCCTGTGAGCCGACAAAGCCGCTCAGCGTGACAACGCCTGAAGTGGTAGTGACAGAAATGTCGCTGCTTTTGATGGCTTTATCATCCACCAGAGCACTTTTTACTTTCGCTGTGATGGCGCTGTCGCCCATGTAGTTATCAACTTTCTTCATGGAGCTATCGATTTTTGCACCTGCGCTATCTGTAGTCGTTGCAGCCAAAGCGCTACCGCTCATCAGTGCGGTACCCAGTACTACGGCCATCATTGAATAGGCAAATTTAGAGTTTTTCATCGATTTCTTCCTTTCGGTTTATAAGCCTTGCTTTCGGCTCTGCACGTCACATTCTTGGTGACGCCTTATAACAAATTGTATTGCTGCTGTTTTTACTTTCCTTGTAGCAGAGTACATTGTTTTGTTCTGGCTTTTTATCGCCTCACGATACAACTCTCTGTTACGTGACTTTAAAGTAGTGCTTTAAGCCACCGTTTCCTGAACACACATTTAATATAGTCAAGAATGATCAGATGTGTAGGAAGATCGTCGAATAAGGCCCTTAATGCAGACAAGTCTTAGGGTTTGAGGCAGTTTGCGCCCATTTTTCAGGCAAAGAGGCGATAAAACGAGCAGGGAAAAATGCGAGGCAAATCACTTTTAACAGAAAATGGCGAAAAAAAAGACGGCAACCTTGCCGTCTTTCTGTTTCAAAACCGGATGATACGAAGATTAATGTTCGCGGGTTTTGCGGAATTTCACTTCCGGATAACGCTCAGAAGCCAGATTCAGGTTCACCATCGTCGGGGCGATATACGCTAAGTTATCGCCACCATCGAGCGCCAGATTGGTTTCGTTCTTGCGTTTAAATTCTTCGAATTTCTTAACATCGTTGCATTCTACCCAGCGGGCGGTAGAAACGTTCACCGACTCATAGATTGCTTCGACGTTGTATTCACTTTTCAGACGCGCCACAACCACTTCAAACTGCAGAACACCGACCGCACCGACGATCAGATCGTTGTTAGAAATCGGGCGGAAGACCTGCACCGCGCCTTCTTCAGAAAGCTGCACCAGCCCTTTCAGCAGCTGTTTCTGTTTCAGTGGATCGCGCAGACGGATACGACGGAACAGTTCAGGGGCAAAGTTAGGAATGCCGGTGAACTTCATGTTCTCACCCTGAGTAAAGGTGTCGCCAATCTGAATGGTGCCATGGTTATGCAGACCGATAATGTCGCCCGGATAAGCTTCTTCAACGTGCGAACGGTCGCCAGCCATAAAGGTCAGTGCATCAGAAATCACCACGTCCTTGCCGGTACGCACCTGACGCAGCTTCATGCCTTTTTCATATTTACCAGATACCACACGCATGAACGCCACGCGGTCACGGTGTTTGGGATCCATGTTGGCCTGAATTTTAAACACGAAACCGGTGAATTTCTCGTCATCGGCTTTGACTTCGCGCAGATCGGTTTTACGCGGCATCGGCGCAGGCGCCCAGTCCACCAGACCGTCGAGCATATGGTCAACACCAAAGTTGCCAAGTGCGGTACCGAAGAATACCGGCGTCAGTTCGCCCTGCAGGAACGCTTCGTGGTCGAATTCATGCGATGCGCCCTGCACCAGTTCCAGTTCATCACGCAGTTGCGCAGCCAGATCTTCGCCGACGGCGGCATCGAGTTCAGGATTATCCAAACCTTTGACCACGCGAACTTCCTGAATGGTGTGCCCTTTACCGGTCTGATACAGATAAACTTCATCTTTATAGAGGTGATAAACCCCTTTAAACAATTTACCGCAGCCGATCGGCCAGGTAATCGGAGAGCAGGCAATTTTCAGCTCGCGCTCCACTTCGTCCATCACTTCCATCGGGTCACGGATGTCACGGTCGAGTTTGTTCATGAAAGTCAGGATCGGTGTATCACGCAGACGCGTTACTTCCATCAGCTTACGGGTACGGTCTTCGACACCTTTTGCGGCGTCGATCACCATCAGACAGCAGTCAACGGCGGTCAGGGTACGGTAAGTATCTTCGGAGAAGTCTTCGTGCCCCGGGGTGTCGAGCAGATTAACCAGACACTGTTTGTACGGGAACTGCATCACGGACGTGGTGATGGAGATACCACGTTGCTTTTCCATTTCCATCCAGTCGGATTTGGCGTGATGGCTGGAGCCACGGCCTTTTACCGTACCGGCGGTCTGGATTGCCTGTCCGAATAACAGAACTTTTTCGGTGATGGTGGTTTTACCGGCATCGGGGTGAGAGATGATGGCAAATGTGCGGCGCTTAGCCACTTCAAGGGCGTATTCACTTGGAGACATGTTTTTCACGTTTCTGCGGTTGGTCCGCCCTGCATCGGGATTCACTTCACGTCAGAAGGTGACGTCAGGCAAAGCGGTAATAAAAGTTATAGCCGGCTATTTTCACTGATTTAGACGGGATGGGCAATCAATGGTTTTTTTGTGTGCTAACCCAGCGGCAGCGCCATCATAATCGCGTCTTCGCGGCCTTGTGCGGCGGGATAATAGTTACGGCGGATGGAGACTTCGTTAAAGCCCAGGCTTTCGTATAACGCGATGGCTTTTGCGTTGGAGGCGCGGACTTCCAGCCAGAGCGTGAAAACGTCTTTTTTCTCAATCTGTTGGATGACGTCTTCCAGCAAGGCCCGGCCTAAGCCCTGACGCTGAAATGCCGGATCGATGGCAATATTGAACAGCGTGGCTTCATCAAGAACGATTTGCGTAATAGCAAAACCGGCCATCACGTCGTTGCGCATGATTTTGAGATTCAGATAGCGTTCGCCCTGATTGCTGGCGAGCGTTTTTTCCGTCCACGGAAAAGCATGGCTGGCCTGTTCAATTTCAAGTGCGCGGGGAAGATCAGCGGGCGTCAGGATAGAAATGTTGTTCATTTTCACAGATCTGCTGCCAGAGTGCGCGTTTTGCGCTGGCGTCTTGATAAAGCCCGGCGAGAGCCGGGCTGGATAACTGCGTACCGGCGAGCGTAAGCGGTTCGCTCAAACCCAGTCGCCAGATATTGCAGCGGGTGTCTTCCGGCAACATGGTTACCTGTTCCGGCGTCAGGCGGTAAACCTGCGGTTCAGCCAGTGCCAGACTGCGGAGCACATCGCGCACCAGCGGATCATCTTCAGCGGGCGGCACATCGGCGACAATCAATAATTTTGTCTCCGCAGGCAGGCTGACGGCGACTTCACCCTGCAAAACCGCAGGCCGGCGCAGCGTCCACTGGGTAATGCCCAGTTGTTGTAAAAGTGTATCTCGTCTGGATGCCATGCCTGATCCCTGCCCGTTGAATAGCGAAAAGCCCGGCTATGCTAGCAAACACATCGAACATGCGCCAATAAACCTCTATAATCGCGCGTTACATTCCTGAGGAGCCACACCCTGATGTCTGCATTAACTCCGGCCAGCGAAGTCATACTGCGCCATAGCGAAGAATTTGAAGGCCGCCGCGTCCTGTTCGCCGGCGACTTACAAGATAACCTGCCTGCTGAACTCGACGCCGAAGAAGTCCGCGTTCACACCAATATGTATCACCACTGGCAGATGCTCAGCAAAACGCTGGGCGACAACGTGCAGTTCGGCTTACTGGCCGACGCAGACCTGATCGCGCCTTGCGATGTGCTGATGTATTACTGGCCGAAGAGCAAGCTGGAAGCCAAATTCCAGCTTTTCAACCTGCTGTCACAGCTGCCGGTCGGTATCGACGTTTTTGTCATCGGTGAAAACCGCAGTGGCGTTCGCAGCGCGGAAACCACGCTGGAAGGCTTGTGCGAACTGAGTAAAGTCGACAGCGCGCGCCGTTGCGGCCTGTACCACGGGCGTCTGGAAAAACAGCCTGAATTTGATGCAAATGGCTGGTGGGATGAGTACATGGTCGAAGAAGTGACCATCAAAACCCTGCCGGGCGTATTCAGCCGTGAAGGTCTGGACAGCGGAAGCCTGTTGCTGATCAACAGCTTCGAAGAACCTGTTAAAGGCAAAGTGCTGGATGTGGCCTGTGGTTCCGGCGTTCTGGCATCAGTGCTGGCGACATACTCGCCGAAGATGAAAATCACGCTGAGCGATGTGAGCGCAGCCGCTATCGAAGCCAGCCGCGCCACACTGGCCGCCAATGATTTACCGGGCGAAGTGATCGCCAGCAACGTCTATTCCGACATTGCCGGTCGTTTTGACATGATCATCTCCAACCCGCCATTCCACGAAGGTCTGCAAACCAGCCTGACGGCGGCTGAGCAGCTGATCCGTGGCGCGGTCAGCCATCTGAATATCGGCGGCGAACTGCGCATTGTGGCTAACGCCTTCCTGCCTTACGCCGCGCTGCTGGATGACACGTTTGGCAGCCATGAAGTGCTGGCACAAAATGGCCGTTTCAAAGTGTACAAAGCAGTACGTGGCCGTCCGCCGCGTGATCCAAAGAAAAAGCGTTAATCCGTCGTTTTACTGCTCGCTGAGGATGCGCATCATTTCTGCGTTGTAACGGTCACCCGCCGCAACGTGGAAAGGAAACACTGCTTCGATCGCCGCGATTTCGGCTTCACTCAGGGAGACATCAAGCGCGGCGATGTTTTCCTCAAGATAATGACGACGTTTGGTGCCAGGGATTGGCACCAGATTATCGCTACGCGATAACACCCACGCCAGCGCCAGCTGCGACGGTTTCACCCCTTTTTCCTGCGCCAGTTCACCGATTTTTTCCGCCAGCTGCAGATTCTTCGCAAAGTTTTCACCTTCGAAACGCGGGCTGAAGCGACGGTAATCGTCGGGCTCAAGATCGTCCATTGAACGGATTTGTCCGGTCAGAAAACCGCGCCCCAGCGGGCTGTAGGGCACAAAACCAATGCCAAGGCGTTCGCACGCCGGCAAAATCTCCGCTTCTACATCCCGCGACCACAGCGAATATTCCGTTTGCAGCGCGGTAACCGGATGCACTTTGTGCGCACGCTCCAGCAGGCTGACAGACACTTCGCTCAGCCCGATGTAACGAATCTTCCCTTCCTGAACCAGATCCGCCAGCGCGCCCATGGTTTCCTCAACGGGTACGGAAGGATCAGGGCGGTGCTGATAATAGAGATCTATAACATCCGTCCCCAGACGCTTCAGGCTGCCTTCAACGGATTGACGGACATAATCCGGATGTCCGTTGGTGGCGCGTGCGTGCGGGTTCGCGAGGTCACGCACGATGCCGAATTTGGTGGCCAGGAAAACTTTATCGCGACGCCCTTTCAGAAAACGTCCCAGCAGTTCTTCATTGGTATGCGGGCCGTACACGTCGGCGGTATCAAACATCGTAACGCCCAGTTCCAGCGCACGTTCCAGCGTCGCCATCGACTCTTTTTCATCCTGACCGGTGGTGTAGAAATCGCTCATGCCCATGCAACCCAAACCGAGCGCGGACACCATCGGACCCATTTTTCCAAGCTGACGTTGTTTCATTGAGATTCCCTCGTGACATGAAGAGTAAGTAACATGAAGAAGTGTGGTTGTTATTGCGGATAAGATAAATCATCGAAAACGTGCAACACTGTTCATCAATCGCAAACAATCCTGAGCGCCTGCGGAGAAGAAAAATGGATCAGATACAGGCAATGAAAATTTTCATCCGTATCGCCGAGCTGGAGAGTTTTAGCCGCGCAGCGGAAGACCTTGATTTACCGCGCGCAACGGTCAGCACGACGCTGAAACGGCTTGAACAGCGGCTGGGCGTCCGGCTGTTTTTGCGCACAACGCGTCAGGTTAAAATCACCGATGAAGGCAAGATTTATTACCAGCGCTGCCTGCAATTACTGTCAGCGCTTGAAGAAGCCGATACCCTGTTTGCGCATCATAAAAACCAGCCCGCCGGAACGGTCAGAATCGACATGCCGCATTCGCTGGCGCGCGTGATGGTGATTCCGGCGTTGCAGGCATTTTATGAACACTATCCACATATCACCCTGAGCGTCAGCGCCAATGACAACTCCGTCAATCTGCTCGATCAGGGCGTGGATTGCGTGATTCGTGCGTGGCCGTCTGAAGATGAAAATCTGCAATCGCGGCATCTGGCCAATCTCGAACAAATCACCTGCGCGTCTCCGGCGTATTTCGCGAAATTTGGCACCCCGCAAACGCGTGCAGATCTCGCCACGCATCAGGCCATTGGCTACTTTTTCGCACATCAGCAGCCGGAATCGCATCTGGAATTTGTCACTGATGGCACGGTCGAAAAAATTCAGTTACGCCGTACGCTGACCGTCAGCGGCGCAGATGCGTACGTTGCAGCGGCAAAAGCCGGTTTTGGTCTGGTTCAGGTTTCAAGACTGGCGATTGCGCAGGAACTGGAACGGGGAGAACTGGTGGAAGTCCTGTCAGCCTTAACGCCGCCGCCGATGCCACTTTACATCATGTATCCGCCGGGACGCTTTCTCGCGCCACGTATTCGCGTGTTTCTCGACTGGCTGATTACGCTCTTTTCACAGCCGGTTGCGTGAGTGGCGTCGTCGGTCATTAATAGAAAAATTGCTGATTAAACCATCAATTAACCTGGCTTCGTTCTGACAGATTGACCCATTCACCTTGAATATGTTGTTTTTTACATCAACCATCCGAAATGGGGGAAATAACAGTTGACGCCTGTGGGAAAATCTCTAGAATTCGCCCCCGTGGTTGTGTTACTTGCTGATGACATTCCGATGAATGCATCAACACAGTAATCAATTGGTTCGCGATGGTGGCGGAATTGGTAGACGCGCTAGCTTCAGGTGTTAGTGTCCTTTGGATGTGAGGGTTCGAGTCCCTCCCTTCGCACCAAAACAATCACAAGATTTATATTGCACGGCACGGTATGCGATGGTGGCGGAATTGGTAGACGCGCTAGCTTCAGGTGTTAGTGTCCTTCGGATGTGAGGGTTCGAGT